>JAZUFP010000243.1:0-4676 GCA_045640765.1 Acutalibacteraceae bacterium | reverse complement strand
GCCGAAATCCTGAAAACCGCCACCAAAAACAGTTTGCTGATTTTGGACGAAATCGGCCGCGGCACTTCTACCTATGACGGTATGGCGATCGCGCGCGCGGTGTTGGAATACGTCGCGGACAAGCGCAAACTCGGCGCCAAGGCGCTGTTTGCCACCCATTATCACGAACTGACCGAAATGGAAAACGAACTGTCCGGGGTCAAAAATTATAATATCGCGGTCAAAAAGCGCGGGGATGATATCATCTTCCTGCGCCGGATCGTACCCGGCGGTGCGGACGACAGCTACGGTATCGAGGTCGCCAAACTTTCCGGCATTCCCGATTCGGTGATCCGCCGCGCCAAAGCGGTGCTGAAACAAACGCTGGAAGAAGGCGTCGTGACCTATCGCACCGTTTCCGCGCCCGATGCGCAGATCCCGTTGGAAATGCAGGGCGCAACCGATATTCTGCACGAATTGCAGATGCTCGACGTCAACACCCTGACCCCGATCGAGTCGATGGGAATTCTGTTTGACCTCGCAAACAAAGCAAAATCCATATAAACTATTTTTTATACAAAGCAGGTGAGAAAAATGCCGAAAATCAATGTGCTGGAAAAAAGTGTTGCCGAACTGATCGCCGCCGGCGAGGTGGTGGAACGTCCGGCGTCGGTCATTAAAGAACTGGTCGAAAACGCCGTGGACGCCGAAGCTAAACGGATCACGGTCGAAATTCAGCACGGCGGCATCTCCTATATGCGTATTACCGATGACGGCTGCGGCATTTCTCCTGCTGACGTACCGCTGGCTTTTCTGCGCCACGCTACCAGTAAAATCAAAAACGCCGAAGATTTAGACGGCATTGCCACGCTGGGCTTCCGCGGGGAAGCGTTGGCGGCGACCTGCGCCGTGGCACGGGTGGAACTGCTGACCAAAACCGCTGACGGTGAAATCGGTACGCATTATTGTATCGAAGGCGGTACGGAGACCGTGAATGAAGAATCCGGCTGTCCCGACGGAACGACCATAATCGTGCGGGATTTATTTTACAATACTCCGGCGCGGATGAAATTTCTGAAAAAAGACGTTTCCGAAGGCAACACCGTTGCCGCGGTACTGGACCGGGCGGCTTTGTCCCACCCGGAAATTGCCTTCAAACTGATCCGTGACGGCAAGACAACGCTGACCACTTCGGGCGACGGCAAACTGGAATCTGCCGTATACAGCGTGCTGGGTCGTGATTTTGCAAAATCCGTCATTCCCGTTTCGGGGGAAAGCGGCGGCATTACCGTGACCGGATGTACCGTAAAACCCGTTTCCTGCCGTCAGTCGCGCAGTCATCAGTTCGTTTTTCTGAACGGCCGTTTCGTGCGTTCGGGTACGGTGACCGCCGCTGCCGAGCAGGCGTATAAAAACAGCGCCATGATCGGAAAATTCCCGGCTTTTGTGCTGAACGTTTCCGTACCTTACGGTGCGGTGGACGTCAACGTGCATCCCGCCAAGACCGAAGTCCGCTTTTCGGACGAACGCCGTGTTTTTGACGCGGTCTATTACGCGGTGAAAAGCGCGATCACCAACGGCGATACACGTCCGGTACTGGATCTGACTCCCAGACATAAACCGAGCGGCACTTCCAGAATGACGGTGCAGGAATACCGTCAGGAAGTCATGAAAATCGAAAAGAAACCGCTGCCGGTGCCGCCCAAAACCGAACCGGTCGTTCCCCTGACGGAAAAACCGGTCGTTCCGGATGATACCCTGTATCTGAAAAGTGACAGCATTCCCTTCTTTTTGCGGAAAGACATCCGTATTGAACGGGACGAGGACGAACCGAAGCAAACCGCTTTGAAAGAGGATGAGCGGCAGACGGAAAAGCCGGTCGAAGAACCGGTAAAAACCGAGTCCGTCCCGATCGTTGAGGAAGAACCTGTCCGCCTGGCAGGGGAGGCGTTCCGCAGTTATATCATTGCCGAAAAGGGCAACAGTATTTATCTTATCGATAAACACGCCGCGCATGAGCGTGTGCTGTTTGAAGAAATGAAAGCCAATCGCACGGTCGAGGTGCAGAATCTTCTGACCCCCGTTCGTGTCCGGCTAAGCCGTGAGGAGTACGATGTGATCCTGTCTTCGGCGGAACTTCTGCGGCAATCCGGTTTTGAAACCGAAGATTTCGGGAACGGAACCGTTCTGGTGCGTGCCATTCCGGCACCGTTGGCGGGAACGGATATTCCGGCTGTGATCGAGGAAGTCGCCGCCGGTCTGCTGACACGCGGCAGCGTTCAGGTCGAACGGCTTGACCGCATTTATCACACGATCGCCTGCAAAGCGGCGACCAAGGCGGGATATCACTCGGCGGACGCGGAGTTGTTAAGTCTTGCGAAACGGGTATTGGAAAATCATGATATCATGTACTGCCCGCACGGACGTCCGGTCGCGTTTGAAATCAAGAAGAACGATCTGGAAAAATATTTCGGAAGGATTCAGTAAACGATGATCCCATTATTGTGCATTGCCGGGCCGACCGCGTCGGGGAAAACCGCCCTTGCCGTCGAACTGGCAAAACGGTTTGACGGTGAAATCGTTTCGGCGGATTCCATGCAGGTCTACCGCGGTATCCATATTGCTTCCGCCGCGCCGGATGAAGCGGAAAAGCAGGGAATCCGGCATCACCTGATCGAGTTTTTGGATCTGAACGAATCGTTTACCGTGGCGGATTACGTTCGTTTGGCGGACGGTGTGATCGCGGATATCCACGCGCGCGGAAAACTGCCCATCGTGGCGGGCGGAACAGGTCTTTATATGGATGCGCTGACCGAAGGACTGCGCTTTGTGGAAGAGGCGACCGACGCTTCTTTGCGTGATGAACTGACCGCGCGTTTTGATCGGTCGGGCGGCGAGGAAATGCTGCGGCATCTTGCCGAATTTGACCCCGAAACGGCACAGCGGCTTCATCCCAACGATAAGCGGCGCATCATCCGCGCCTTTGAAATTTACGAAACGACCGGAAAAACGCTGACTGAAGCCAACGAACAGTCGCATCCCGAAATCAAAAAATATGACACGTTACAGATCGGGCTGACCTGCCGGAACCGTGAACTGCTGTATGAGCGGATCAACCGCCGGGTAGACCTGATGCTGGAAAAAGGATTGCTTGAAGAATCCGCCGCTACGCTGGATATGCCGCAGACGGGCGGCGCGGCACAGGCAATCGGACACAAGGAACTGTACCCCTGCTTGCAGGGACTTATTTCGCTAGAAGAGGCCGCCGAAAACCTGAAACGGGCGACCCGCCGTTATGCCAAACGGCAGTTGACGTGGTTCCGGCGCAATGAGCAGATGCAATGGATCTATACCGACGAAACGCCTGACGCGGCGGCTTTGGCGGAAACTTATGTAATGAAATGGAGGGAACGTCTGTGAAAGGCAATACCGTACTGCGTATTTTTATCGTGCTGGCGGTTTTGATTTTTTTCGGCCACCAGATCTATGCTTCGGTTTATAAGCCGATCACGACGGAAAACGTTTCGCATTATGAAACGGTGGACGGATTGAACGTTACCGGCATTATCATGCGGCAGGAAAAACTGGTGACCTGCAAAACGGACGGGGTATACCACTACCTGATCGCCGACGGAAGCCGTGTCGCCAGCGGCGGTACGATCGCCAATATTTATGACAGCGAAGAAGCTTCCATGACCATGCTTGAAATCGACAAATTAAGCGCGCAGATCGCCGATATGCGTGATTTACAGCGCTATAACAATCAACAGGCGGCGGATCTTGAACTGATCAACGGCCGTATTACGGATTCGTATAATGAACTGGTCCGCGGCTGTGCGGACGGGAATTATGAAACTCTTTCGACCGACGTGGATACGCTGCAAGGAGACCTGAACCGCCGTCAGGTGGCGACCGGGCAGATGACCGATTTTTCAAAACAGATCTCCCAGATGAAAAAACGGTTGAAAAATCTGCAAAACAGTCTGCCTGCCGCGAAAGGCAGTATCAAAGCGTCACTGTCGGGTTATTTTTCGACCATGACGGACGGATATGAAACGGTCTTTTCGGGTGAGGATCTTTCGGTCTACACCGCGGAATTTTTAGATAAAATGAAGCCGAAGAAAACACCGGGAAACGTAGTCGGAAAAATCGTTTCGGATTACGACTGGTATATTCTCGCCAAAATGCCGCTGAATGATTCTTTGCGGTATAAGGTGGGGGATTCGCTGGTCTTGCAGACCGAGATCAAATCCAGCAAAAATTTAGACGTAACGGTGGCGCAGATCAATGTTTCGGAAAAGAAGGACAGCGCCGTTGTCATTTTCGCGTGCAGTCAGATGTGCCGTGAACTCGCTTCCATGCGTACCGGCGCGATGACGATCGTCAATAAGACCTACGAAGGGCTGAAGGTCGCCCGCAGCGCGCTGCGCGTGGTCGATTCGGTGCGCGGCGTTTACGTGGTTTCGGGCGTTACGCTGGAATTCGTTCCGATCAATATTCTGTACTCGAACGAGGAATTTATCATCTGTGAACAACAGCAAAGCACCGATACGGTTTTGCGGCTGTATGATGAAGTGGTTGTGAAAGGAAAGAATCTGTATGCCGGAAAAGTCGTCAACTGAACTATTCGATGAGAATTACGCCGAGGTACGCGCCCGGCTGAACGCCGCTATTGAAAAAAGCGGCAGGTCACCGCA
>JAZUFP010000242.1:0-5635 GCA_045640765.1 Acutalibacteraceae bacterium | reverse complement strand
GGTCAATATGATCCATAACTTCACAAAAAGTATATACCGGATCAGAAATTTCAATAATTCGTGATAAATCAATTGCCATTTTTAATTATTTTGGTATATAATAATACCCGTTGGTACAATGGTTTTTCACACAAATATTATACCACAAAAAAACTGTTTTCCTATCCTTTTCGGATTCGAAAACAGTTTTTTCTTTTATGGGCGCTTTTACAGCCCCTTTGTTTTTGTCATAAACCGAACGGCATTTTCATATTGTTGAAACAGAATTCGATTTATAAAAATATCGGAGGAATGTTTATGACAAATACAAGCATTTATCACGATATTTCCGCACGAACCGGCGGTGATATCTATATTGGGGTCGTAGGTCCGGTCAGAACGGGAAAATCCACATTTATCAAGCGATTTATGGAGGAACTGGTACTGCCGAATATTCCGCAGGAATTCCAGAAGGAACGGGCCAGCGATGAAATGCCGCAGGCATCCTCCGGTCGAACGATCATGACGACTGAACCGAAATTTGTTCCCGAAAAAGGCGTTCAGATCATGATTGATCCGACTGCCGCTATGAATGTGCGGTTGATCGATTGCGTAGGATATATCGTTCCAAGCGCGCTCGGGTATATTGAAAACGATCAGCCGCGAATGGTCATGACACCGTGGCACAATGAACCGATCCCGTTTAACATGGCCGCTGAAATCGGCACCGAAAAGGTCATACGCGAGCATTCGACCATCGGTTTGGTCATTACCACAGACGGCAGTATCAGTGATATTCCGCGCGAAGAATACATCGAAGCCGAAGAACGCGTCATTAAAGAATTGCAGGAGTTGAACAAACCATTTATCGTCCTGTTGAACTGCGTTGATCCGGATACCGATGAAGCGCGTAAAACCGCGAACGAAATCGGCGAAAAGTACGGCGTAACCGTTTTGCCGATCAATTGTGTTGATCTGACCGAAGAAGATGTACGGGCGATACTGGCACAGATTCTGTTTGAATTTCCGGTACATGAAATACAAGTCCGTTTTCCTCGTTGGGTGAATTCTTTATCTTTGGACCACTGGCTGCGCGCTGATTTGACCGGAGGCATTCACAGCATTGCCCAAGGCATTCGGCACATTCGTGATATCCGTCGGTTTGAAAGTGCGTTTTCAGACAGCGAAAACGTTGATAAGGCACGGATCTATTCTATCGATTTGGGGCAGGGAAGTGCCGTTATTGAGCTGAAACTTCAACCAACGCTGTTTTTCAAAATTCTTGCTGAAAAAACCGGGTTGGAAATAGCGGATGAACAGGAACTTTTAGAATGTATGACCAATCTTTCACAGATAAAAAATGAATACGCACGCGTAAAAAATGCTTTGGACGAAGTCGAAGCGACCGGTTACGGCATTGTTATGCCATCGATCGAAGAATTGACTTTGGATGAACCGGAAATCATGAAACAAGGTGGACGCTACGGCGTTCGTTTGCGGGCATCAGCACCGTCAATACATATGATGCGTGCCGACATCACGACCGAGGTCACACCGATCGTTGGCAGCGAAAAGCAATCAGAAGACCTGATATTATATTTATTGAAACAGTTTGAGGATGATCCTGTAAAAATATGGGATTCAAATATTTTCGGAAAATCATTACACGAACTGGTCAACGAAGGATTACACACAAAATTGGCACGTATGCCGGCAGATGCGCGCGGAAGAATTCAGGAAACGATCGAGCGTGTTATTAACGAGGGTTGTAATGGTCTTGTGTGCATAATACTCTAAGTTTGTTAATTTTATAACAAAACGAAATTCTATAATTTAAGTAAATGAATATGTGATTGAAAAGGAAATACTATATACATTTAGTCTGAACGGGAAGATCACGATAAGTGTATTAAATGTAACTCTGAATAAATACACTGTATATCATGATTTTGAAACTTCCAGCACAAATTTTACATATTTACAGAAATATTAAATCCTCTCAGAATTTTTCCGACGATGCAGTATATGTCGGGAAAAAACTGAGAGGATGACTTTTTGCGAAAAATTCCAAAACCGATGCAAATTACAAGCAAACACTGCTATTTATAGGATATGATTTATTTGTTCTAATAATTAAATTAAAGATAAGGACGTATTATCCGAAGCAATGAAAATCATACAATAATAATTATGAAATGAAATTCCGGATTTGAATTTCCGTTAATTCAAAATAACACATTTATTATGTATTGTTTAGAATTTAATAATACAGTAATACAGTCGAAAAATACAAAACTTTCTTAAAAAGGGCTTTTTCACTCCCCTTAATTATACAAAACATTGATTTTGTATAATTCATGATAATTTGATAAGACCTATACCCTGTAACCATGAATTCTAGAATTTCGACATTACGCATTATTCCGTATTTACATTTCCGTGTTTTTTACAAATATATTGATAAATCAGCCAACCGATCAGACTGATACAAGCGGTCACAATCAGTGCAATGATCGCAACAACATAATTTTTTGTGCCGGCTGCAGAACCGCAATAGGTCGATGTAATGATTGAAGGAATACGCGCACCGCCGGTAATGATCAGCCATGTTCCCCATCGCATATCAGTCAGTCCGACAAAATATGACAACAGATCCTTCGGCGTTCCCGGCAAGATAAATAGCAGATAGGTCAAGAAGTTAACTTTTCTTTGATTTTTCAAAAAATGCAATGAGCGGATTTTTTCAATCGGAAAGAATACTTCAACCAGAGTAACGCCAACACTGCGTACCAGTGCAAATACGATAATACCACCGAGAAAACATCCGATCAAACATAAAACTGCACCTTCGACCGCCCCAAATGCGTATCCGGCACCAAGTTCAAGCGGTTCACCCGGAATGACGGCGACAATTACCTGAATTATGACCATTCCGATAAAAATCAGTCGGCTGCCGATGCCGCCATTTTCGACCCACGACCGAAACCGTTCCGGCTGTTCGGCAAAACGAATCATCGGTTTACCGATAAAATACCCGATCAGGCACCAGAACAGCAGCAGTACGAGCACCGCCAAAGCCGAAAACAGTTTTTTTGTCGGTAATTGAATATCTTTCAAAGTTTCACTTCCCTATCTCGTTAGATTCATTATATAATTTTACAAGCGAAAAAACAATATTAAGATTGAAAATTTCTGTAATAAGTGTTATAGTATAATAAATATATCTATGAGGTATACTCATGAAACATGAAATTTTATTGTCGGCACCGCCGGTGATCCGTGACTTTTTGACGTACAGCGAAACGATCAAAGGGAAATCGGCACGCTCTGTGGAAGAGTATTATTTTGATTTACAGACTTTTTTCCGTTATTTGCTGATGATTCGCGGAAAAACCGAGCCGAATACCCCTTTTGAAAAAATTTCAATCGATTCAGTCGATCTGGATCTGATCCGTTCGGTCACTATCTCCGATTTATATGCGTTTATCGTCTTTTGCAAAAACGAACGTGATAACAACGCCACCACGCGCGCACGCAAATCCTCTACCCTGCGGATATTTTTCCGCTATCTTTCCGCACAGACGCATCTGATTGAGAACAATCCTGCGGAATTACTGGATTCCCCGAAGCTGAAACAAAGTTTGCCGCGCCATCTTTCTTTGGAAGAATCAATAAATTTACTGCAATCGGTTGAAGGTCCGAACAAAGAACGTGATTATTGCATCCTGACTTTGTTCTTGAACTGCGGACTTCGACTTTCGGAACTTTGCGGATTGAACGTAACGGACATTCACGCGGACGGCAGTATGCGCGTCCTGGGAAAAGGCAATAAAGAACGAATAGTCTATCTGAACGACGCTTGTGTCAGCGCAATACACGACTATTTGACGGTTCGCCCGAATGACGCCGTACGTGCCGAAGACCGCAACGCCATGTTTATCAGCCGGAATCACCGTCGGTTAAGCAATAAAACCGTTCAGCATATCGTCATGACGAATCTTGAAAAAGCCGGTCTGGGCGGTCAGGGATTGTCAACACATAAACTGCGCCATACGGCCGCAACGCTGATGTATCAACACGGTAATGTTGATATCCGCGTACTCAAAGAAATACTCGGACACGCCAATTTGGGTACGACACAAATTTATACCCATGTTTCGGACGAGCAATCCCGTCGGGCCATCGATTCAAACCCGTTGGCATCCGTAAAATCAACCCAAAAGAATAACGATTCAAAGGAGTAATAATATGATCTGGCACAGTGCTGAATCTTCTGATGTTTTGAAGGAACTTGACGTTAACCGTGAAAACGGTCTTTCCAACGGAGTCGTTGACGAACGATTGAGCCGTTACGGGAAAAACGTTATTACAAATTTAGATAAACCTTCTTTCAAAAAGCATTTATTGTCTTTGCTGTTCAATAAACTCTCCGTGTTATTGTATATAATGGCTGTCCTGTCTTTGGTCGTTACATACGTTTATAAAGATACGGACAAAAACGCCTACTATACCCCACTTGTGTTCATCGTCATGATGATCGTCGGTGCCGTTATCGAAGCTTTACACCGTTATAACAGTGAAAAAATCATGAATCATCTGCACACCATCACCAAACCGGAAGCCACGGTAATTCGTGACGGTAAAACTCAGTCGGTTTCCGCCGCTAATCTTGTTCCGGGCGATATCATTCTTCTGAATACCGGTGATTACATCACAGCAGACGCTCGTTTGTTGGAAACTTCGGAATTGCGCTGCAATGAAACGACCTTGACCGAAGAAAGCGTACCGATCGAGAAAAATGCGATTACGCTTTGTGAAGATATTGCTCCGCTGGAAGAACGGGTCAATATGGTGTTTGCCGGTTCCAGTGTGATCCAGGGCAGTGCCAAAGCGGTCGTGGTAGCGACCGGCCTGAATACTGAACTTGGCCATACAGCGATACTGACACAGCAATCCGGCAATGAAATGCTTCCGGTACAAAAGATGCTGAATGACGGTTATAAATTCATCAATATATTGATTGCCGTCTTCTGCATTATATATTTTGCCCTCGGAATCTGGTTCCATTTTGACGAATCGTTCGCCACGATGACCATTCACACGCTGACCGATGTATTTGCGCTTGCCGTAACGGCTGTTCCCGCCGGTATTCCGGTGATTTCCTCCGTAATGATCGCGTTGGGTATCGAACGGATCCTGCGTGACAACATTATGATCAAAAAAGCACGCGCTGCCGAATTGCTGGGACGCACGACCGTTATTTGTGTCGATAAAACCGGCATTCTGACCCATAATAGCATGACGCTTTCCACCATTTTTGACGGTGAAAAATTGACGGAAATGCACGAACATACGGTTTTGAACGAAAAAGAGGGTTTGATTCTTAAATTAGCGACCGCTTGTTCAACGCTGGAATCCGATGCGACCGAAACCGCCATCACCAAATCTTGCTTACAGTACAATTTCATGTCCCAGGTCGATATTGAGGGTCTCTTCCCCAGGATCAATACCATTCCGTTTGATACCGAGCGCAAAACGATGACCACCATCAATCTTTTGAACGGAAAACCGTTCGCCATATCAAAAGGCGCGCCCGAAATTTTGGTTCCGAAATGTGCCGATTGTGATCATGAAGCGATCTTGAAACAGAACGATC
>JAZUFP010000241.1:0-4586 GCA_045640765.1 Acutalibacteraceae bacterium | reverse complement strand
TGGAAACACGTTGCGGAAAATAATCTGAAATTCCCTTACGAGCGGAACAAAAAGACGATCGACGCCATGTGTATGGAACGGATCGCCATGACGGGTGACGCCTATTCCACCCTGGAAGCCATGCGTACCGTGAAAGTTCCGGTGCTGTTCATTCACGGCTCCGACGATCATTTTGTTCCCTGCTGGATGAGTGAGGCCAACTTCGAGACCTGCGTCGCGCCTAAGAAAATACTGATCGTCGAGGGTGCCGATCACGGACTCAGTTATCTGGTGGATAAAGATACTTATGAAAAAACCGTACTGGAATTTTTCCGGGAAAATGACGAATGAAAAAAGAGCCGATATCAATCGGCTCTTTTTTCAATATACTGAAACCGCGGAACGCTTTTACCGTCCCGTGTCACGGTTTCGTTCCACATGGCGGCAGGGCGCACCCACACGTCGCCCGTGCCGTACAGCGCGCGGTATACGACCATTTCCTCCCCGGTCTCACTGTGCTTCGCAATGAAAAGGACTTCATATTCATTCCCTTTGAAATGGCGGTATTTTCCCGGTTTTACCGTTGCCATGACGTTCACCTCATATTCTGCCGTACCGTTCCAGCTCGTCAAGCCGGAACGATTCCAATTTCTGAAACAGCGCACGGGTCTGCTTTTCGTCCGATTCCAGTTGGTCGGCGATCTTCATAAACTTATCTTCCCGCATGGCTTCGTTTTTGATGTACATGAAATCAATATAGCACTGATGGCACCAGTAATTGCGAAGCACCCGGATATGGTCGATGAAATCGTATTCATCTTCGGTGAAATCAGGGTACTCGTCCGAATAATCAAGATCCCGCAATTCGCGTGCCAGCACACCCAGACTGTAACTTTGTACCTCTCGGTAATTGGTGTCGAAATCACCCGGCTTAATGGCGGCGTATATCAGTTTCAGATCATATTCAATGCCCTGCACCTGACGGATCAGTTCGCTGTGTAATTGGCGGAATTCTTCTGCTGTCACTTTATCCACGTTCCTTTACATATTGTCAAAATAACCGATATACCGGATTTCCGGTGGGCTTTCCGGAAACAGGAAAGCATACAGATCAATGAAATAATCATCGGTCATGCCTGCGATATAGTCTGTTACGATCTGGTCGGGATCGGTTTCTTCATAAGGTATTTCACGGTTGTAATGCGCCTGATTGACGTAGTCGATATGATGGGTGAAAATGACCGACCGCCGGTCGTTCGCTTTCAGATCGGAAAGCAGTTTTTTGTACATTTGCCGCATCATTGGGCGGACGGTGCGCTGCAGTTCGTCGGCGATCTGACCGCTGCGGTAAATCAAGGCGTAGTTATCGGCTTTGGCCTTTTGCAGTGCCGCGAAATGCTCCTCATCCATTTTGATATACGGTTTGCCGAAACTGTTTTCCACAATGTTGACCATCAGATTATTGATGATCTCGGCGTTGATCGTACCGATCGTTCCGGCTTCAAAACGGTCGGGATCGATCAGTTTTGCCCGTTCGGCATCCTGCCGGTCTTTACCGAGATAGGCAATGATATCCGAAATACGTACCACGCATCCTTCCAGCGTGCAGGGCATCAGTTTCCGGACGTTTTCTTTGTCGGTACAGCAGTCCTCGATCTGTCGGTCAAAGGTTCGGAAATCTTCGAGCGGCACCGGCTGATAACGGCTCAATTCCAGTTCGCCGTCGTGCGCGGCAATGCCGTTCAGCGTTTGCAGACTGATGTTATACGGAAAGATCCCGTCCAGCACCCGAACGGAATGGATGTTATGGGAAAAATGCCGGCCGGTATGTTCCGCGCACAGTTCGTCCAAAAACGATTCGCCGGCGTGACCGAACGGCGTGTGTCCGATATCATGCCCCAAAGCGATCGCTTCGATCAGGTCGCAGTTCAGCCCCAACGCCGATCCCAGCGTCCGCGCAATGCGGGAAACCAACTGAACGTGCAGCCCCCGTCTGGAAATATCGTCGTTTCGGTAAAAGGAAAAAACTTGTGTTTTGTCAGCATAGCGGCCGTAAAACGGACAGTGCAGGATTTTATCGCAATCCCGGATAAATGGCGGACGAAGGGCAGTTGCCCGGTCATGATCGCTGTTCCTGCGGATGGCGTTTTCATTCCGGAAAGCGTGATCGCTGATTTGCCGCAAAGCGATCAGGTTTTCGATCTCCGGACTTAATGATTCGTAATTCGGCATACGCTCACCTCTTTTTGCTATTTTATCATATTTCCGGCGGCAATACAATTACAATATTTTTTGGGCAGGGGATATTTACTTTTTTACGGAATCGTGATATAATATGCAAACGGTTAAACAACGGTCTGTTGGGCTTTTCAAAAAGAATAGTATCCGCAATGAAACCGCGCGGATATGATAGATACCGTATTGAAAAACCCGGAAAAATGTGATAGGATAAATAAAAATATTTTGAAAACAAATATTGGAGGAATATTTATGATAGTCAACACACCACCCCTCGGTTGGAACACCTGGAACACGTTCGGTGCGAACATCAACGAACAGTTGATCATGGAATCGGTCGATGCTATGATCGAAACGGGTTTGAAAGACGCCGGCTATGAATACGTCGTGATCGACGATATCTGGGCGCTGAAAGAGCGTGACGAAAACGGCAGAATGGTGCCCGATCCCGAAAAATTCCCCCACGGTATGAAATACGTTTCCGATTACGTTCACAGCAAAGGACTGAAATTCGGAATGTATTCCTGCGCCGGGGTGTTGACCTGCGCCGGATATCCCGGCAGTTACGGTCATGAGTGGACCGACGCTGCCACCTTTGCCGAATGGGGCGTGGATTTCTTAAAATATGATTACTGCTTCCATACCACAACGGTCAGCCCCGACCAGCTTTATAAGCGCATGGGACTGGCACTTGCCAACTGCGGCCGGGATATTCTGTTCAGCGCCTGTTCCTGGGGTGCGGATATGACCCGCGTCTGGATCAAGGAAACCGGCGCGTCGATGTGGCGATCTACCAGTGATATTTTCGATTCGTGGGCTTCGATAAAATCGCTGGCACAGTCCCAGATCCAGTTCCAGGAGTATAACGGCAAGGGTTGTTTCAACGATATGGATATGCTGGTCGTAGGTATGAACGGCAGCGGAAACGTCGGCTTGGGCGGCTGTACCGAAAGCGAATACCGGTTGCATTTTTCACTGTGGGCGCTGTTGAATTCACCGCTGATGATCGGCTGTGATATCCGCAATATGACCCCTGAAACGAAAAAAATCTTAATGAATAAAGATGTTATTGCAATCAATCAGGATCCTGCCGGCAGACAGCCGTTCTTCGTGAACCCGCACACGTTCACCCCGCGTGCCTGCCGCAAACCGGATGAACCGTTTTACGAGAATTATCCGATGGACGTTCCGGTCATTGCCAAATATCTGGATAACGGCGATATTGCCATCGGTATTTTCAACTTCTCCGATGATGCTGCTACTCCGTGGAGCGCACCCATCGTGCTGGATCAGATCGGCATTTTCCCCGACGCCGGCAAAACACTGGAATGGACCGATCTGTGGACGGGCGAAACCGGAACGGTGACCAACAGCGTTCTGTACAATCTGCCGTGTCCGGCTCATGACTGCCGTCTGATCCGCGCAAAGGTCGTTGACGCGAAATGAGTCAATGCAAGCAATGCGGCAGGGAACTGACCGCTGACGAGATCGGTCTGCATAAAAAGCTGATCAACCGCGGCGCGACCGAACATCTCTGCATGACCTGTTTGGCGGAATTTTTCTCCTGCTCGGAAGAGTTGCTGAAAAAGAAGATCGAGCATTTCCGGAATATGGGATGTCTGCTTTTCTCGAAAAACGACAACTGAACAGGGTTTAAGCACAGCATCTGCGTATAAGCCAGTATGCAAAAACAAAAATGCCTCCCTTTACGTAAGGGAGGCATTTTTTGCGGTTTGGTTACGAAACAGTGCGATCAAAGCTTTTCAAAGACCAATGTTGCCTGAATGCGATCACCGCCGCCGAATCCTTTACTGCCGCCGTTTGCGGTGGAAATGGTGTGCAGTCGGTATCCTTTACTTGCCTGTTCGTTGATCACGCGTTCCAATTCGGTAAGATTTCCCGAACCTGTGCCGAAGAATTTTTCTTTTAACGTGACCTGCATAACAACATACTGTAATTGCTGTCCGGATGCGCCGGAAAAAGAAGAAGCGTCTAACCCAAAAGCCATAAATAAAACCTCCGATAAAAAATTTTTTCAAGCAAATTATATATTTTTCGATAGTATTTGTCAATAGTTTTACGGGGACTTTTATATATCCACGGGAGTTGGGTTTCATTATATGCCGTAGGCATATTTTATGAGATTGCTATTGCACCCGTTCCACAAGGAAAAGTTATTGCCTCGTTTCACTGGATCTTGCGGCGCTTTGCGCCTTTGCCTCGCTGCGCTCGTTGCCCACGCCTAAAAACAGTCCACCGGACTGTTTTCTTAACGGCTGGTTCAAATCCATTCACTGAAAACAGAAAAAAGCAGAGGCCATACCTTACGGTATAACCTCTGTTTTTTGGCCCGCCTGAAGGGATTTCAC
>JAZUFP010000240.1:0-6503 GCA_045640765.1 Acutalibacteraceae bacterium | reverse complement strand
GTGATGGCGACCTTTTCAAAGCCGAATTTGTCAGCCAGTTGTTTCGCCACGCTCTTATAACCGTTTTTGTCCAGTTTGCCGCCGTAAATATCGGTATTTTCGGCCTCGATACCGAACACGTCCTTGGCATCCTCTTCGTTGGCGATGCAAACGTCAACGTACCGGCACAGCTCGGTCATGGCGGCTTTGGCTTCTTCCCTCGTCCACAGTTTGCCGCGGTAGTTCAGGTCACAGCTGATTTTCACGCCCTGCTTTTTGGCTTCCGCGCACGCTGTTTTACAGATTTCGACCAGATTTTTTCCCAGCGCCGGCGTAATTCCGGTAAAGTGGAACCAATCGGCACCGCGGAAAATATCCGCCCAGTCAAAGTCGGACGCTTCCGCTTGCTGAATGGCGGAATACTTACGGTCGTAAATACAGACACTTCCGCGCTGGGAAGCGCCTTTTTCCAGATAATAGATACCGACACGCTCGCCGCCGCGGGTGATCTTCGAAGTATCGACCCCGAAATAACGCAGGGAATTGACCGCCGCCTGTCCGATGGCATGAGCGGGCAGTTTGGTCACGTAGGTACTGTCCAGTCCGAAATTGGCAAGACTGACCGCCACGTTGGCTTCGCCGCCGCCGAAAGTCGCCTGCATCTGATCATCCTGGAAAAAGCGGTAATAGCCGTTCGGTGCCAGCCGCAGCATGATTTCTCCAAAAGTTACTACTTTCATTTTTATTCCCCCATTTTTTCAAGTGCTTCTTTGACGAAGAAACTGCCGCCGATCGCCGCGATCTTGTCAAACGCCAGAAATTCATCAATATTACTGCGATCCACACCGCCGGTCGGAATGAATTTGACCTGCGGAAACGGTGCGGACAGCGCCTTTAACGCTTTCAGACCGCCGTACACGTTGGCCGGGAAAAATTTGACTGTGGTAATACCCAGTTCCAGCGCCTGCATGATCTCGGTCGGCGTGACGCAGCCGGGATAATACGGCACGTTATTCTTTTTGCAGATTTCGGCGACCGCCACCGAAAGACCGGGCGACACGATAAACTGCGCACCTGCCGCCAAGGCGTCTTCACACTGTTCGGCATTGATGACCGTACCCGCGCCGATGCTCATTTCAGGATAATTCTTGCAGGCGTACCGGATCGCCTCTTTGGCACAGGCGGTACGGAACGTGATTTCCGCACAGTTAATACCGTTGTTTTTGAGTGCCGTCAGAATTTTGTCGGTTTCGCCCAACTCTTTAATGACGACGACCGGAATAAATTTTTCCATTTCGGGAACTTCCTTTCTTTCTCTTAAAATTATTTACAAGCGAAAAACGCTTTATTTACTTTCCTGCCGCATTCGTTCCAGTACCTCGTCCAGCCGCGGGATCGAAACGGCGGCACCGTTTCTGGAAACGGCAACGGATGACGCCGCCGCCGCGGTTTTCAGCGCATACGCCGGATCTTTTCCGACGGTCAGCATGGCGATGAAAAAGCCGGTGAACGTATCCCCCGCCGCGGTCGTATCCACCGCTTTGCAGGGAAAAATCGGCTGATAATAATCCTTTCCGCCGTACCGCAGAAGTGCGCCGTCTTTGCCGAGTGTCAGCAGAACCGAACTGCCCGGATACCGCGCGGAAAGTTCCGCGATAATGGCATCGGGTTCTTCTTTTCCGGTCAGTTCTTTCCCCTCGATCTCGTTACAGAGCCACAGATCGATATCCGCCAGCGGAAGCCGCAGGATATCTTCCCGGTACGGGGACGGATTGAACGCGATCATCATGCCTTTCGCACGCGCCAACGAAATAATTTCTTCAAGGGCGTTGATTTCGTTCTGCAATACCAGCACGTCGCCCGGTTCGGCGCCGTCCAGCACCTTACGGATATATCGGCTGTCAAAGCGGTGATTGGCACCGGCGAACAGCAGAATGCTGTTCTGCCCTTCCCGATCCACCTGAATGATGGCGTGTCCCGTCGGGCAATCGACCGTTTCGATCGGCGACACGTCCACACCGTGCGCTTTCAATTCCGCAACCAGAAAATCGCCCTCGGTACCGATCAGTCCGCCGTGGATGACCGTCGCGCCGGCGTTTGCCAGAGCGACCGACTGGTTCAGTCCCTTTCCGCCGGGAAACCGGTTCAATGATGACGCCGAAAGCGTTTCACCCGGACGGACAAAATGTTCTACGCTGTATACGTAATCAATATTCAGCGATCCTAAATTATAAATCTTCATACCGCACTCCCGCTTATTGCGATAACCGACGGAAAAGATCGTCAAACAGCGCGTCCCGTCTGATCTCACAAACGTAGGTGATCGGACGGCCGTTTTCATTGAACGAATAGGTCTTATCATATTCGGGCAGATACGCGGGAACGGTTTTATCCCGCATGAAACGACCGTCTTCATTCAAAAGCCAGCCGATAGTCGTCACGTCCCAGATCACCCGTGTCCACGGTTTTCCGGCGGCATAGGATTCCGCCTCTTTGATCACGATACCGCACAGATAATCACAAAGTTCATTTTTACCCTGCAGCCAATGTTCCAGTTCGTACCGGCTGGTCGCGAAATGATCCACGACACCGCCGCACGGCAGAATGACCAGCGGCGCACCGCATTGGAAAACGACCCGTGCCGCGGCAATATCCTGCACCATGTTGAATTCACTGCAGGGAGAATCCATGTGGATACCGTGACCGCCCAGCCAGACGATCACGCAGTTTTCCGCGATCGCGGGGTTCAGCAGGACCGCCGAAGCCACGTTGGTGATGGCACCGATCGCGACGATATACAACGGATTTTGGGGTGAATAGTCATTCGCCCGGCGGGCAATAAACTCCGCCGCGGGTGAAAGGACCGGTGTTTTTTCATCTTTCAGATATTCGCCCGAGCCCTCGAAAACCAGGGGATTCAGATCTTCCCGATGCGCCAAGGACAACAGATTCAAAATCTCCCGATAACTTTTTTTCATGCCGTCCGCCGGATTTTCCGCCTTGTAATTAAAAAACGGCGCCGCGCAGATGCCCTTGACGTTCAGTTTTTCGGTGTGACGAATCATATAACTGATGGCAAACTGGTCGTCGATCTCGTTATAAGCGTCGGTATCAAGGATCACATCGATCCTGCCTTTCGGCACGGACAAATTTTTCAGATACTGTTCGTGTGTCATAATATCCTCTCTTTCGGTTTTTGCAAATATCGACGTTTACCGATCCAATTTATCGGTCAGCAGATACGCTTTCCCGCGGAAACGGATTTCAAGTTTGCCGTCCTGCCGCCGCTCGATCCGGGGCAGCTTCTCGCCGCGGGCGATCGGGAAAAGCAGGGTTTCAAAGCAGTATTCCCCGGCGTTTTCGACCGTTCGCGAAACGGTCGTCGCAGGGTGCGTTTTCTTATCATATCGGCCGACGTACCAACCTCTGTACGGATCTTTCCGGGCGCTTGCGAAATGCCATTGCGCAGCGGTCGCGTCCGGATCGTCCAGCGGAACGATCAGCAGATCGTATTTCCGACCGAAATCGGTCAGCACGGCGTTCTGATACCCGTCAACATTTTTCACTTTCAGCGTATCCAACTGGAACAGCAGTTCGTAACTGTGCCGCTGTTGATCACACGGAATCAGCGTGTCGCGGACAAGGAAAAAGTCCGGTTTGCAGAAACGCACTTCCCTTTTATGTACGGCGGACCGTTTTCCTTCCGCACCGAAAGGTCCGTCATACGTTCCGCAGGCGTAATCAAACGTTTCATTGCTTTTCCAGCCGGCCGGTACCGGCGCATTGTATTTTTTCGGTTCGGTACGGTTCTGCGCCATGCCGTCCACCAGCACGGTATTGTGATCATAACCCGACAGCGCGTAACGGCGCATTTCGGAAAATTCGTAGTGACCGCCGCCGTCGTCAAAAATCAGCTCTTCTTCCCCTTTATACAGGTTGATATTCAGCATATCCTGATGAACGTGCGCCATTCCGAGCGGCCCCACGTCAAAGCACAGATAGGTCGCGTCGGCGCCCCAGTCGGAACGCATGGCGCAGAATCCGGCATAAGGCAGAAATACCGAAGCGGTATCACCCGTCGGGGGTGTTCCCGACTGACGGTTGGAAAGAACGTAATCGTACAACGGGTCATACGGCAGATATTCCTTGGCGCGGCGCATGATAAACGCGGTTGGCACGGTATAGGTGTCATTGGTACGGGGTTGGGTCAGCCCCGGTGTCGAAAGCAGCATATTGGCGTGAACGATCTTCATCAGCAGATCGGTAAAACCGTCCGGCAGTTCATCCCCGAAACCGGTGACCCGTGCCAGCGCCAGAATTCGTATGGCACTGTCAAAAACGCCCCAACGGTAATCGGACGTCAGTTCATCCTGAATGCCGTCCGGCAAAATCTGACCCGAAAAACCGTCCCAGAACAGCCGGAAAGCCGCATTTCGATAGTTTTTGGATTCGATAAATTCCGGAAAAAGGCAGGCAAAATAATACAGCCCGTCGGTTTCTATCATCAGCCAGTTCTGCCCGGTATAATGCGCCAGCAGATGCTCCGCCTGGCGCCGCATTGATGCGATCATCAGCAATAGCGGAAGATCACCGAACGCTTTTGAACGGCGAAACGCGAAAAACGAGATCGGCCAGCTGATCGACAGCCGCAGTCCGCATTCGATCGTGCGCCACGCGCTGCCGACACCGTTCCAGTTTTCACCGCATTCGGTCTGCGCGAGCCAGTCCAGCAGTTGACGGGTGAATGCGCGGGCGTATTTTTCATTGCCCGTTTCGGCATAAGCACACGCCATTTCCTGCCAGAAACCGTGGCGGTTCAACTGCCATACCCATTCGGGATTGACCGTTCCGGTCGTTTGACTGGCGTCGAACAGATAATCGATTTTTCCGTCCGGAAAATCCCAATCGATCTCAACGACCGTAACGCCGCCGTTTACGGCACGTTTGGCTTCCCGTTTATCGTAACGTGCGGTCGTCTTCAAAAAATCCAGATCAACGTCGTCTGTCCGGCGAAAATGTACCGCGCACAGACGAACAGCCGTACGCCAGTCCCCTTTTTCCAGCGCCGCCGCATACGCCGAACCGATCATTTCCGGGTCCAGCGTATTGAAAAGTTCACTTAAATGCGCCGCGTAACGGTGCGCCGCCGCTTCATCTTCCGCGACGGATGAAAACAGGTCGGTCGGACAGACGTATTTTTCTTTTAACATACATTTCCCCACTGTCATTTGACCGCCCCGGCAGGTGTAACGGTCAAATTGCAATATCTGCATTCATCATACCACATCGCCGCGCAAAATGAAACACCCTTTTTGCACTTTTTTGCGTTTTTCACAAACAAAATCCCCGAAAGCAGAAAAAACTGTTTTCAGGGATCCAAATTGATTTCGTTATTCTTCGGTTTCTTCCGCTTCGCAGTAGATACAGCGGTAAGTTTTTCCGTCCGCTCCGAGTTTGAAACGGTGTTCCAGTTCCTGCTCGCAGGAGGTGATACAGCGCGGATTCCGGCACACTTTTCCGGTCACGCCTTCCAAAGCGACCGGTTCCCGCCGGTCTTCCAACAGTTTCAAAATCAGCGCCATGCGCATATATTTCCCGTTTTCGACCTGCTTGAAATAGCAGGCGCGGGGATCGTCGTCGATTTTTACGCTGATCTCGTTGTCGCGGGGAAGCGGGTGCATGACACAGCAGTCCTCTTTTGCCGCCCGCAGCTTTTCTTCGGTGAGAATATAGCTGTCTTTTAAGCGTTCATACTGCTCCATATCCTCAAAGCGTTCGCGCTGGATACGGGTCATATAGAGGATGTCGAGGTCTCCGATCACGTCCTCTAAAGATGCGGTCTCCGTATAGGAAAAGCCGTTCTTTTCGATCACGTCCGTGCGCAGATAGTCCGGAATGCGCAGTTCCTCCGGGGAGATCAGGACAAAACGGATATCCGTGTAACGGGAAAGCGCGCCGATCAGGGAATGGACCGTGCGTCCGTATTTCAGATCGCCGCAGAAGCCGACGGTCAGGTCGTGGAATCTGCCTTTTTCCCGGTAAATGGTGAGCAGATCGGCAAGCGTCTGTGTCGGATGGCAGTGACCGCCGTCACCCGCGTTGATCACGGGAACGCGCGCGTGCTCTGCCGCGACGTAAGCCGCGCCGTCTTTGGGATGCCGCATGGCGATGATATCCGCGTAACAGCTGATGACACGCGCAGTGTCCGCGATGCTTTCTCCCTTGGAGGTAGAGGAGGTCGACGCGCCCGCCATCGAGAGGACATGACCGCCGAGCTCGTACATGGCGGCTTCAAAGCTCATCCGGGTACGGGTCGAGGCTTCAAAGAACAGCGTGGCAAGCTTCTTACCCGCGCAGGCGTTCGCGAACTTTGCGGGATTTGCGATGATATCCTGCGCCGTTTCGATCAGCGCATCGAGTTCCTCCGTGGAGAGGTCAAGAATGTCGATAAGACTCTTCATTTTCCGATCCAACTTTCATCAGAGGGATTGTCGCGGAACGCAAGCAGTCTGCGCATATCGTCG
>JAZUFP010000239.1:0-3136 GCA_045640765.1 Acutalibacteraceae bacterium | reverse complement strand
GTATATCTGGAAAGACGGTCCGTACGAAAAAGCGGTATTCACGGCAACCTGTGAAGCACCGCCGGAAATCATTTATGCGGACAAGGAATTCCAACTGCGTGAAACACTCACTGTAACTGGCAAGAACACGACTCATTTCTTTGACGCATCCTGCTGGTATAAGACTGAAAGCCCGGATGTTCATTTCGGCGGCACAACAGGAAGACCGAAATTTGAAAATGCCAAAGGGATAGGTTCTCTCTCCGTAGGCAGTCATAAAGAGGATGCAAAAAAGGGAGACATAACGGTCACAGGCAAACTCGGACAAGGCAGCGAAGGACAAAAGGAAGGTATTTTTTTCTGCGGATGCGATGCCGACACCCGCTGGATCTATGAATGGAAAAAGATCAGCTGAACGGAGGGCACTGCGATGATCGGTATCGGAATTGTCATAGACGTTATCGGGTTGCTTTTTATCGTTGCGTTTGCCATCAGCAGAGTGCGATGCAAAACAAGGATCGAAGCGACCGTAAGCCGGCTTGCGACAAAGTCGATGAAGCTCCGCGGGAGGACGGTAACCGACACAACGCCGATTTTCTCCTATACGGTAAACGGTGAGAAATATACCTATAAAGCGGAAATGTCAACAACAAACCGCAAGCGGTTTACCGTTGGTCAGAAAGAGTTTATTTTCATCAATGAAAAACACCCGAACGAAGCACGATACGGAAGGAATCTGGGATTTTTGCTTTGGGGGATCACGTTCTTTTTGATCGGCGCAACGTTCATAGTATTGTCTTTCCTATGATCAGCCGTAAAAGACAAAAGTCTGTTGCGATTCACAATTATTAACATTCAGTTTTGTTAAACTAAATAGATGGAGCAAAAACGGGCTTCGCAGTATCATTCTGCGAAGCCCGTTTTCTTATCCCCTTATTCTGCTGAATATTGACAGGATCATACCCTGCCGTTTAATTTATTGAGTTTTTCCTAACGCCATAATCGCGCCTTCCGTTATTTATAAATCATAACAAAGTTTGCAATTGGATTTGTTGCGGAATAGGAAATCATCACTTTCCCGCTGTTATACTCATAAGCATCGTCTGTATCGGCCGTGGTTCCGCCGCTAAGTCCAAGTGCTTCCTTGTATGCCTTTGCGGCGTCCTTGGTATCCCATGTAACATAAACTTTTGCAAAGGATCCCCAGTCTTCAATCTCACCGATCTCGCAGTTTTCGGGTTTGGCATAATCCGTAAACGGCCAGTCTTCACTTACTTCCGTATTCTGATCACCGGCGTTATCTTTATCATAATTTTCGGTTGTTACCGTGCAGTAACTTGACATGGATTCGTCACCGTTTGCCCAGTCATCGGTGATTTTCAAGGTTTCGTCCTTGTTCACGATGCAGCCGTCATCTGTTTTATGCCAGCCGTTCCAGTTAAAGGGCTGACTGATCCAGCTTTCCATCGTACCGTTCCAGCCGTCAAGTCCGGAAACCCAGTAATAATTGCGCTCTACACCGTTTTCATCAATAATGAACGGACAGATATTCTCGCCCGGATATTTTTCTTCCCAATACTCACGGCTATATTCCGCAGGATCTCCCTCCGGAAATGACGTATTTTCAGCATCCTCGGAAGATACCTGCGGCTCATTTTTACCATCGGAAGTGTTGGGTTCTGCTTTTTCTCCGCAGGCAACAAAAGTTAAAACCATCAAAAGGGCAAGTACAATTGTAATAATCTTTTTCATGTTTTCCGTCTCCTTTAATTTGAGTTTTCATGTTCAGAATTATTCAGATTTTACCAAAATGCTGCCGAAAGAATAATTAGAGTTTGAACTCCGTTACTGCCGGACTTTTCCGTGTGTTCCGATTATTCCCACTCTATGGTTGCGTTAGGTTTCAGCGAAATGTCATAGAGTACACGGCTGACACCTTTGACCTCGGCAATGATACGGTCACGAATCTTGAACAGAACGTCATACGGGATCGGCTCCGCCGTGGCAGACATGGCATCCACACTATTGACAGCACGAATGATGACCGGCCAGTAGTCGGTACGTTTGCCGTCGCACACACCGGTAGAGGTGATATCCGGAACGACGGTAAAATACTGCCAGACCTTTTTGGAAAGACCGCAGATTTCAAACTCTTCACGCAAAATAGCGTCCGATTCACGAACAGCGGTCAGACGGTCACGGGTAATGGCGCCGATACAGCGAACGCCCAGTCCCGGACCCGGGAACGGCTGACGGTCCACCATATTTTCGGGCAGACCCAGCGCACGACCGACCATGCGGACTTCATCCTTGAACAACAGTTTGACCGGCTCGACCAGTTCAAATTTCAGGTCTTCCGGCAGACCGCCGTCGTTGTGGTGCGATTTAATGCCGCCCTTACTTTCAAGGATATCCGGATAAATCGTTCCCTGCGCCAGGAAAGAAATATCATCCAGTTTACGGGCTTCTTCTTCAAAAACGCGAATAAACTCAGCGCCGATGATCTTACGTTTCTTTTCGGGATCATCGACACCGGCTAATTTATCGAGGAATCGGTCGGTCGCGTCCACATAAACGAGGTTTGCCTGCATTTGATCTCGGAAAACGGAAATGACCTGTTCGGGTTCTCCCTTACGGAGCAGTCCGTGGTTGACGTGAACGCAGGTCAACTGTTTTCCGACGGCTTTGATCAGCAGTGCCGCAACGACAGAACTGTCAACACCGCCCGATAGCGCGAGCAAAACTTTCTTATCGCCGATCTGCGCACGCAAAGCGGCAACCTGCTCGTCGATAAACGCGTTTGCCAATTCCGGCGTGGTGATGCGCGCCATGGTTTCGGGACGGACGTTAGAAGACATTTTTCGATTCCCTCCGATTTATAAATTTCATGGGACAATTATACAAGTATCACTTGCGATGTGCAAGAAAAAATCCGGGAAAAATGTGCAAAAAATGACAGGCTCCACTGCGGACAAAATCTGTCATTTTTTACGTTTTACCCTTCCTGATACACGGCCGGCATACGCATCTTATGCGCACTGCGGGCGTGATAGCGGTCGATGTCCGCCCGATCATCGTCGGTCGCTGTGCCGGAGAGGAGGTACTCGTCGGTAGCGGCATAGGAAACACCCATTTCTTTCTCGTCTGGCTGGCCTTC
>JAZUFP010000238.1:0-6364 GCA_045640765.1 Acutalibacteraceae bacterium | reverse complement strand
TACTCCCTTAGCAGGGGAGCCTCGTCACCACTTGAGTACTACTCCGTGTTACGTCAATTAAAACATATTCAGAGAGAAAATGGCGGAGAGGAAGGGATTCGAACCCTTGGCTCTTGCGAGTCACTGGTTTTCAAGACCAGCTCCTTAAACCGCTCGGACACCTCTCCGTTTGCGACTTGAATATTTTAACATATACCGACGGGATTGTCAACACTAAAATAACTTTTGAAACAAAAATTTATTTGAAAGAATCATATTGTAAACAATTTTTGAAAAATTACATGTATTATTTGCAAGTGCGGAAATAATATGCTATAATATTTAAAAATATTTGGAGGTCATTTTCATGAGTAAAAATCCGTATGCAGGCACACAAACCGAAAAAAATCTTGAAGCCGCTTTTGCCGGTGAATCCCAAGCGCGCAACAAGTACACGTATTTCGCTTCCAAAGCGAAAAAGGAAGGTTTCGAACAGATTTCCGCTTTGTTCTTAAAAACCGCTGACAATGAAAAAGAGCACGCAAAAATGTGGTTCAAGGAATTGAACGGCATCGGTGATACCGCGGAAAATCTCGCGGCGGCGGCTGACGGTGAAAATTACGAGTGGACTGATATGTACGAAGGTTTCGCAAAAACTGCCGAAGAAGAAGGTTTTACCGCTTTGGCATACAAGTTCCGTGCGGTTGCCGCCATTGAGAAGGCACATGAAGAACGTTACCGTGCGTTGCTGCACAATGTTGAAGCGCAGGAAGTATTCGCCAAAAGTGAAGTCAAAGTCTGGGAATGCCGCAACTGCGGTCATATCGTTGTCGGTACTGCCGCGCCGCAGGTCTGCCCTGTTTGTGCGCATCCGCAAAGCTATTTTGAAATTCACGCGGAAAACTATTGATTTTTTATTTCCATATGCTATAATACTGTAAAAGCAGAGTAGACTTTCGAGCGTAAAGTGCCGCACGGACGGGGAGTTGCCGGGCGGACGAAGGATTTTTTCCACGGTTCGACGGTCGCATCCCGCTGCCGTCTAAACAGGAAACGACCTCCTTTTTATTCGGAAAACGGGTAAAAGGAGGTTTTCTTTATGAAAAACAAAAATCAGTTATTCAAATTGATCCTTGCAGCATTGTTTGTGGCACTTCGTATCGTTTTGGAACGCTTTCTCTCGTTCAATACGTTCAATCAGCGGTACGGTTTTTCGTTCGTTGCCCTTTCCCTATCCGCCGTGCTGTTAGGGATTCCGTACACCATGGTGGTTGCCGGCCTCGGCGATATTCTCGGCGCGATTTTATTCCCGCAAGGCGCCTATTTCCCGGGATTTACGCTGACAGCGGTACTGATCGGTTTATCCACAGCATATTTTCTTCATAAAAACGCGACCGCTATACGAATCATTATCTGTGTATTGCTGAATCAGGTTTTCGGTTCCGTTCTGCTGAACTCCATCTGGATATCTGTGTTATATCACGTACCCTATTTCGCATCGTTGCCGACAAGAATCGTTCAGGCGGCGGCAATGACCGTCATTCAGATTACCGTTAATCTGATCCTCTTCTCGCAAAACAGTTCATTCCGAAAACTGTTATTAAAGACGTCGGCAAAATACATCAATTAAAAATAGCCCACCGTTTGGTGGGCTTGAATTTTATTCAGCAATAATTTCACAGCCGCCGATCGGACGAACGATCAACGGAACGCAGGAACCTTTGCCGAAAACCGCTTCAATCATGGTACGATATGCATCGACCTGATCATTTGGAATGTAACACTGGATCGTTCCGGCAAAACCGCCGCCGTGGACACGGCAGGCACCCTTACCGTTCAAAAAATGTTTTGTCAGCGCTATGGCAAGTGAAAGCCCCTGTTCCGAAACAGATGAAGTCGAATACAGGTTTTGCAGGTACTTGTACGAAGATTCACCGGAAGCATTCACGTTTTGCAGGAAGGTTTCAAAATCCCCCACCTTCAATGCGGAACGCTGTGCGTCTACCCTATCTTCCTCATTAAAGAAATGGAATGCACGCAAAACGGCACGGTCACCGTGTATCTTGCGCAATTCGCCCAGTTTCGCATAAAAAGCCGAAACATCCGCGTCACGCAGAAAATCCACGCCAAGCGCATTGCTGATGGCCTTACATTCTAACGTAATATCAGCGTAATCCTGCGTCAGATTCGCATGGTTACCGCCGGTATCGATCACGCAAAGTGTGTAACCGTAATCCTGCAAATCAAGATCGATTTTTTCAACGATCGGGTCAGCGGGTTCGTTGAAATCAGCGTATGTAAAGCCGCCGACCGAACTTGCCATTTGATCCAGCAGACCGCAGGGTTTTCCGAAGTATTCACGTTCGGCAAACTGGCTGTATTTCGCGATCGAAACCGCATCGACCTTTCCGCCGTTGAACATTCCGTTGAGGATATTGGAAACCAACACCTCAAATGCGGCGGATGAGGATAAACCCGAACCCTTCAAAACATTGGAAGTCGTATAAGCGTTAAAACCGTCAACGTTAAGCCCGTTCTGCTGAAAAGCCGCGCAAACGCCGCGAATCAACGCCGCCGCGTGACCGGTCTCTTTCTTTTGAACGGATAAATCATCCAAATTGATCTCATCCATCGGATAACCGGCGGATTTGATGCGAACAATATGATCATTATTTGCACTGACGACCGCGATCACGTCCAGATTTACACTACCCGCCAACACACAGCCGTGTTGATGATCAGTATGATTACCGCCTATTTCGGTACGGCCGGGCGCACTGAAAAAACGGATTTCACCGTCATCACCGTACAACTTGCCGTATTCATCGCAGGCATTACTGAAACGAATACGAGCCGCGTCAATGTCGGTATACAGCCGTGAAAACGCAGTATCGTATTTTCCTGCACGGATGAGTTCCTTCGCTTGATAAATATTCATAGCGTTCACCTTCAACTGATAAGACTCAAAGTATCACGGGCGATCGCCAGTTCCTCTTCGGTCGGAATAACGTAAACGTCCACTTTACTGTCACTGCTTGAAATTTTGGAATCTTCACCGCGGACAAACTGTGACATATCCAGTTTAACGCCGAGATAAGTGAAGTTTTCACAGAGCATCTCAACCAGATCCGGATTATTTTCGCCGATGCCGCCGGTAAATACGATCGCGTCAACACCGTTCATTGCCGCAATATACGAGCCGATGTATTTAATAATCTGATAGCGCTGCATGGAAAGTGCCAGTTCCGCACGTTCGTTACCGTTTCGGGAAGCTTCCACAAGGTCGCGGTTGTCATTCGTCAGACCGGAAATGCCCAAAACACCCGATTTTTTATTGCAGATCTCGTTGATATCCGCGGGTGAAAGGTTTTCCTTTTCGGCAATATAGGTCAAAGCCGAAGGATCGACACAACCGGAACGGGTGCCCATCATGAATCCGTCCAGCGGCGTAAAGCCCATGGACGTATCAAAACTCTTACCGTTTTTGATCGCCGTAATGGAACATCCGCTGCCGAGATGGCAGGTAATGATCTTCATACTGTTGATATCTTTTCCCGCAAATTGCGCGGTATGTGCGCTGACGTAACGGTGAGAGGTGCCGTGTGCACCATAGCGGCGGATGCCGTATTTTTCATAATACTCATACGGCAGTCCGTACATATAGACTTTGGGTTCCATTGTCTGATGGAACGCGGTATCAAACACAGCGACCTGCGGAACGGATTCACCGAACAGTTTCAGACAGGCACGTACGCCGAGAATATTGGCCGGATTGTGCAGCGGCGCCAGTTCACTTAACGCTTCGATCTGTGTGAGCACTTCGGGCGTGATCAGGCAGGACTCTTTGAAAATACTGCCGCCTTGAACGATACGGTGTCCGATAGCGGAAATTTCATCCAAAGAATCAATCACCTTCGCATCGCTTTTGGTCAGCGCCCAGACGACCGTTTCAAAAGCCACGGAATGATCCGGCATATCGATATCCGCTTTATAAACGCGGCCATCCATCGCCTGATGCTTGATCGCGCCGGTCACACCGATTCTGTCACAGATCCCTTTTGCAAGCAACTGTTCGTTTTCCATATCGATCAACTGATATTTCAGCGAAGAACTGCCGGCGTTTACAACAAAGATTTTCATACGCTTTTCTCCTTAATACTTGAAAAGTTACAGTGATTATGTTAATATAACAATAATACACATAACTATTTTATATTACCCTATTTTGAAATAATTTGCAAGTGCTATTTTCGCGGAGGTGACACAATGCCGATAACCGGAATAATTGCGGAATTCAACCCCTTTCACAAGGGACATATGGCATTGATCGACCACCTGCACCAAATCGGCGATACCGTCGTCTGCGCTTTAAGCGGAAATTTTGTTCAGCGCGGCGATACCGCGATCATCCCGAAAAACAAGCGTGCCGAAGCGGCTTTACTGTGCGGCGCCGATCTCGTCGTTGAATTGCCGGTATGCTGGTCCATGTCGACTGCGCAGAATTTCGCTTTGGGCGGCGTTGCTCAACTGATGGCTGTCGGCTGCGAAAGAATTGCTTTCGGCAGTGAATGCGGTGACACCCAACTGCTTGAAAAAACCGCGGACGTATTATCCGACCCGTCGTTCGGAACGCTGTTAAGCGAAGAGCTTTCCAACGGGATTTCCTTTGCAGCGGCACGGGAGAAGGCCGCGATTCAAGCCGGCGCGCCCGAAAACATCCTTTCCAATCCGAATGATACGCTTGCGGTCGAATACATTTTGGCGGCACGGCAACTTGGATACGGCGGTACGTTTTTGGCATTCAAACGCATCGGATCTGAGCATGATTCCAAAAACGTACATCCGAATACCGTTTCGTCTTCACTGCTTCGTGAACACATCATTCAGGGTGATTTGGGATTTGCCGAACGGTATATGCCGCTTGAATTACGCGGTTTTATCCGTGAAGAACTGGTTTCGGATATCAACCGGATCGAAACGGCGATTCTGTCTGTTCTGCGTACCAAAACGAATGCCGATTTTGACAAACTGCCGGACATCAGCGAAGGATTGGAAAACAAACTGTATTTTTCGGTTCAGAATGCGACCGGATTAGAGGATCTTTACCGTTCTGTTAAGTCCAAGCGCTATTCCCTTGCCAGGATCCGCAGACTGGTTTTATCGGCTTTTCTGAACATACCGGCTGAGTGTTTCAAAACAGTGCCGCCCTACGTGCGTATTCTCGGGTTTAATGAAAACGGCGAAAAAATCATCAAAGAACTGAATACAGACACATTGATCATTACGCGTGCCGCACAATTAAAGGAACTGGACGAAACGGCCAAAACCGTTTTTGATACCGAATGCCGCGCCACCAATTTATATGCCCTTTCTTTAAAAAAACCGCTTCCCTGCGGTTTGGAGTATAAAATGAAATTATTGAGAACGGAGTGTTTCAAATGATTGAAAAAAAACTACTGGACAATTACAAAGCATACGGTAAGGTACTGTGCATAACCAACGGCACGATCGAAGCATACGTTACCGTTGACCTCGGACCGCGTATCATCCGTTTCGGTAAAGTCGGCGGGCAGAACTTTATGCGTGATGAGCGTTCAGCGTTCGATCCGATGACCGATCGGAAATTCACCGATTTCTTCGGTGCTGGAAAGTGCTGGGAAAACTTTGGCGGTCACCGTATCTGGGCTTCGCCGGAGTCCTACCCGGAAACTTATTATCCGGACAGCGATCCCGTCGCCTATACACTGACCGATAACGGTGCCGTCTTCACGCCGAATCCGGAAACCGAAGTTGGTCTTGCAAAAACGATGGAAATCAAAATGTCGGAAACCGGTGCCGATATGCAGGTCATCATGAGCATCAAAAATATCGGTACGCAAGCCAAAGAGTTCTCCATTTGGGGACTCACCGTTTCGGCACAGGGCGGTGATCTGATCGTTCCGCTGAATACCAACGATACCGGTTTGCTGCACAACCGCTCCATTTCGGTCTGGCCCTACACCGATCTGCGCGATGAACGTATTTATTTCGGTAATAAGTACGTTACACTGCATCAGGATAAAGACGCGACCACGCCGGTCAAACTCGGTTTTGATCTGAACGGCGGAACGGTGTATTATGTATTGAATAACGAAGTTTTCTGTAAAAAATACGAAACCGAACATCCAAAGGCCTACCCGGACAACAACTGTTCTTTTGAAACCTATACCAATAATCAGTTTATTGAAATCGAAAGTTTAAGCACGTTGGAAAACGTCGCGCCGGGCGATGTCAGCGTTCTGACCGAAAACTGGTCGCTTGCCGATCTGACTGCCGATGTCGATTTTCACAGTGACGAATCCATCGACGCGTTTTTAAATCGATGATTTTTTTGCGGCTGCATTCG
>JAZUFP010000237.1:0-8131 GCA_045640765.1 Acutalibacteraceae bacterium | reverse complement strand
CCCGAAAAGCTTATCGTCCGCGGCGAAGTCTATATGCCGCGTGACAGTTTTGTGGAACTGGTAAAACGGCAGGAACTTATGGGCGAAACGCCTTCAAAAAATCCGCGGAACGCCGCCGCAGGATCCCTGCGACAGAAGAATCCGAAAATCACAGCTGAACGTCATCTGGATATGTTTATTTTCAATATCCAGCACGTTTCCGGAAAAAGTTTCGCCACACATATTGAAACGCTGGACTTTTTGAAAGATCTCGGTTTTCATGTTTTACCGACTTATATGGAATGCGGCAATATTGAAGACGCCATTTCAGAAGTGCAGCGGATCGGCGAATCCCGCGGCAATATCCCTTATGATATCGACGGTGCTGTTATTAAGGTCAATCGGTTGGCGTACCGTGACGAACTTGGCAGTACGGCAAAATATCCGAAATGGGCAGTTGCCTATAAATACCCACCTGAGGAAAAAGAAACAATTTTGCGCGATATCGAAATCGCCGTCGGCAGAACGGGCGCTTTGACGCCGACCGCTGTATTTGATCCGATTCTACTGGCAGGGACCACGGTCAGCCGCGCAACACTGCATAATGAAGATTTCATCACCACAAAAGGGATCTGTATCGGCGATACGATTTTAGTCCGCAAAGCCGGAGAAATCATCCCCGAAGTGCTGTCCGTTACTTCGCATACCGGAACGGATGAGCCCTATGCCATGCCGAAATTCTGTCCGTCCTGCGGCGCGCCTGTTCACCGGGAAAACGGGGAAGCGGTCATTCGCTGTACCAACGCCGATTGTCCGGCACAGCTGCTGCGCCATTTGATTCATTTTACTTCCCGTGACGCAATGGATATCGAGGGTCTGGGTCCTGCAATTCTCGAACAACTGCTGAATGCCGGATTGATTCGTAATATTGTTGATATATACGCTTTGGATGCCGCCGAAACCGCGAAACTGGATCGAATCGGTGAAAAATCCACCGCCAATTTGCTGGCGGCTATTGAAAAATCCAAGCAAAACGATGTTGCTAAATTGATTTTTGCGTTCGGGATCCGTCACATCGGTTCCAAAGCGGCATGGCTTTTGGCGGAACATTTCCGCAGTTTGGAAGTCGTGTTGGACGCCGAACTTGAAGATTATCTTGAAATTGACGGTTTCGGTGAAATCATGGCGGCTTCCGCCGTCGAGTTTTTCCATCTTCCCGAAACACGTGAAATGGTCGAAAAACTGCGCGAAAAGGGCTTGAATACAAAATGCCTGAAAACGGTTGATGATACCAGATTTTCCGGTATGACCTTTGTTTTGACCGGCACTTTGCCGACCTATTCGAGAAATGAGGCATCAGCTATTATCGAAAAATTCGGCGGTAAAACATCGTCTTCTGTTTCAAAAAAGACCACCTATGTTTTAGCGGGTGAAGAAGCCGGCAGTAAACTTGAAAAAGCGAACGCACTTGGCGTGACGGTTATCAATGAAGACCAATTCAAGCAAATGATTTTATAAAGGAGCAACACTATGAGCATTTATTCAAATATCCCGTTTGTCGAAGAAGACCGGCGTGTACGTCGGTTTATTCTGCCGAAACGCGTCGTTAAAACGGCAGGTCACGTTGAAGATCCGCAGAACCTCCTGGTTCAGCAGCATTTACAGATCGGTTTCGGTGAAACCTGCCTGACAAAACTGTGTAACGGTGATGACGGTGAACACGCGTCTGTCATCCTGGATTTCGGTATTGAAATGAACGGCGGTGTCCGCATTCTGAACTTTGAAAGCAGCGGTAGGGAGCCCAATGGCAGTTCGACTTATCCGACCGCCCGTCTGACGTTTGGGGAATCTTTGGCAGAAGCCGAAAGCGTACTGGGTGAAGCCAATGCCAGTAACGACCATTCGGTACGTCAAATGGATATTTTCGTTCCGGGATTAAGCGACCAGAGCTGGGGCGAAACCGGCTTCCGTTTTGTTAAAATAGAATTGCTTGCTCCGAATACTTTTGTCTATTTAAAAAGCGTGCTTGCCGTATCGGTCATGAACGATTTTGAGTATAAGGGTAACTTTGAGTGTGACGACGAGGTGATCAATCGCATTTATGATACGTCGGTCTATACCTGCCATCTCTGTTTGCAGAATATGGTTTGGGACGGTATCAAGCGTGACCGTTTGGTTTGGATCGGGGATATGATGCCGGAAAGCATGACGGTACGTGACGTCTTTGGCGCGATCCCGATCGTTGACAGAAGTCTGGATTTTTCCCGTGAAACGACAAAACTTCCGCGTTGGATGAACGATATACCGTCTTATTCAATGTGGTGGATCCTGATCTTGCAGGATTGGTATATGGCCAGCGGAAATAAGGAGTTTTTATTCAGACAGAGCGATTATCTTAAAAAGTTGCTGTTCCAGCTGGGCGAACGGGTGAATGATGACGGCACCGTGCGTTTTCACGAGTGGAATATCCTGGACTGGCCGTCAAACAGCAGTCCTTATTTTCTGAACGGCGTTTACGCGCTGATGAAAATGGCAATGTTGGCCGGTGCGTTTTTGCTACGTGAATTTGATGACGAAGAAACTGCCTGCTGGTGTGAAACACGCGCCGCGCGCATAAGCGTGCCGGAAGAAACCGGTGATTTCAAGCAGGTCGCGGCTTTCCTTTCGTTGGCCGGACTGATGGATCGCCAAAAGGCGGCGGATCTGATCGCGAAAGACGGGGACAGCAGTTTTTCAACGTTTTTGAGCTACTTTATTCTGAAAGCGCTTTCTCTGGCGGACAGAGATGACGAAGCCATAAAACTGATGCGCAGTTATTACGGGCATATGTTGGATAAGGGAGCCACTTCATTCTGGGAAGATTTCCAAAGTGAATGGACAGATGAAAGCGGAACCCTTTATGAAACGCCTGCCGACGGATTGAAGGATATACATAAAGATTTCGGTCGTTTCTGTTATGTCGGTTTGCGGCACAGTCTTTGCCACGGGTGGTCTTCGGGTCCGGTGCCGTTCTTGACCGAACGTGTTCTCGGTATCAACATCGTAGAACCGGGCTGTAAAACGCTGGAAATCAAACCGCATTTAGGGGAGCTGAATTGGGCCAAAGGCGCATTCCCGACGCCGTACGGTTTGGTCACGGTATCTCACGAAAAACAGTCTGACGGCACGGTTAAAACCGTTATTGACGCGCCCGCGGAAGTAAAGATCATTCAATAATGCCGTAAAAAAGCAGGTATCCACGTTAAGCGGATACCTGCTTTTGGTATTTTGACAAAAAACGGCTATAATTCAAAATCTTCCGGTTGATAGTTCGTGGACGGTCCGCCTTTGTTGGGCGTTCGTTTCAGCGGATCGTAGCGATAGTGCCGACAGGAGTCTGTCTTGTGGGTAACGCCGCGTTTAAGACAGAAAATTTCATCGGTGTATTCGCTGGTGCGGCCGTGCACGCAATGCTGACAAAAATTCGGAACAGAGGAGTTAAAAAATTTATTTTTCATGAATATTACCTCGAAATAGTGCTGTTGACTGTATTATAACACATCTTTTTCTAAATTTCCACCGTTATTTTTTCCGTAAACGGTGATCAGCAGTAGTAAAATCATGATAAACAATGTAATAATTAACGACACCGATGACCTGAATCCGCCTGTAAATGACTGATGGTTTGATAACGTCGGAACCGTGATAGGATACAGGAACGTAAGAAACCTTAATATAACTGCCGAGAGAAGACCGTGCAGTATTCTGACAAACGCAAATTTCGGCATACAAACGCCGATGTCACGCGATAATGAAAATACCTGCATCCATACCGAAAAACCGCCGAAAGCGATCAAAAATACCGCTTTATAGATATTCCGTGTGCTCAAAATCCCGGAGGTCACTTCAAACAGCGCAAGCAGATTTCCGAACAACGGTAAATTATTAAATTTCCTTTCAAAAACAGCACCAACCGCCGCGAAAATAATAACATAGGCGCAAATGCTGATGACCGCCCGGGCGCTGCCGCTGACCGATTCGGTCAGAACGGTACTGAATCGGACCGATTTGCAACCGGAATCAGGATTGACCGTCGACGGTTTGTCACGGCAAAGGAATATTGTTATAAGAATTGATGATAGGATTGTTGAAAGTAATAATAGCAGTCCGATCACTTTGCTGGCAAATATTCCGATGCCAACTGCTGAAAGAATAAATCCGGGCCCGGCGTTTATGCAAAAAGGGAGCATCTGTCGTGCTTTTGTTCGGCTTGTTTGACCGGAACGGTATAATTCCGACAACAACCGCGCACCGACCGGATAGCCACCGATCATTGAAAGAATATAAACCGTCAATTCATTTCCACTTAAACCGAATATTCGGTTGGCAAAACGTTCAGCAATGGGCGGTAACCGGTTCGGCATCAAGTTTGTCAGTATGACCGACACGCTCATAAAAGGAAGCAGTGCCGGAATAATGACTGTTCCGCAAATAGTAATTCCGTGAATTGCGCCTTTTTGTGCTTCGGTCGGATAGCACAGTAAAAGAACCGCGACCGATAATACCGCGAATAAATAGAACGATGACCGAATCCTTTTCATGTTGAAACCCCCATATTTTAATATGCTGTTCGTCATGAATTTATGGATGAATTCATAAGGTAATACAGCAGATATTATGAAGGGTGGAAGATTTGTGATAAAGCGGATAAAATACGATCGCGCGGAAAAGAAACCAACGCACGAAACCATAACAGGCAGCGGATTGTTTGATACGCATTTAGAACTTTTTGATAACCGATTTTTCTGTGCCGAAGGTATCGTCAGTGTGCTGGACTATTCGGACAGCTTTTTGGCATTTCGGCTGAAAAAGGTCAATTTGCTTATATACGGCAGTTTCTTAAAAATCATCTCTTATGAAAACGATACCATAACGGTCAATGGCAAGATCGAACAACTGGAATTTATTGTTCCGGAGGAAAAATATGATTGAACTGTTTCGGTGGATAAGCGGGTATCTTACCATAAGCGTTTCGGGCGAATATACTTCTTTTCTGGATCGGATGGCACACAACGGCATTACCGTATGGGCATTGACACCGTCCAACGGAAATCTGACGGCACGCTGCTCGATCCGATCCTTCAAAAAGTTCAGAATTCTGTCGCGCAATTCAACCTACAAAATCCATATCACAGATCGCGGCGGCGCTCCTTTTTTCTTCCGGCGTTACCGTTACAGATACGGGATGGTGGCAGGAGCTTTTTTATTTGTTGCACTGCTAATATATTTATCCGGTTTTGTCTGGATGATCCGTATACAAGGCAATGAAAACGTACCTTCGGAATCCATCCTTCAGGTTTGCGGTGAATACGGCGTTGTTGTCGGTAAGAAGAAATCGAAAATCAACACTGAAGCCGTCGCGCAGAAATTACCGTTGCGTTTACACGGATTAAGTTTTTCGGCGCTGAATATTGAAAACAGCGTATTAACAGTAGCGGTCAGTGAAATTTTACCGTATCAAAAAGAAAATGTTGAACCGGGGAATCTTGTCGCGGTTCAAGACGGGATCATTCAAAAATGCGTTGTTCATACCGGTACGCCGAACGTACAGAAAGGAAGCGCGGTCAAAAAAGGTGATTTGCTGGTTTCCGGTGTTTCTGATTGTGGAAATTATACCGTTTTTGAAAAAGCGGACGGCCACATATATGCCGAAGTGACCGAAAATTATTCCGCGCGGATTCCTGTTGTGATGACAAAAAACACTTATGAAACCGAAACCGTTAAAACGTTTATGTTCTTTCACTGGCGGATTCCGTTATATTTCAGTGCGGAAAAGATGACGAACAGCAAAACCAATGAAAAATATTTATCACTATTCGGCAAGAAAATGCCGGTCGGTATCATAAAGACTCAAAGCGATACTCCGATTCGGCGTAAAGCAAAAATCAACGCGTCAGCCGCGCAACGCGAACTGAAAAAACAACTGCGAAAAAGATTATCTGAGGAAAGAATCAAGGACTTTAAAATTACAAAAAAGCAGTTTGATTTTACAGAAAACTATTATTCATTGACATGGAGTGTCACCCATACCGCGGATATTGCAGAATTTCGTAAAATAAATATTGATACTGCAAATTGACTTTTTATATTTTAATGATATAATAATATCAGATTATTATGGGATGTGATCATTATTGTTTGAACAATCCATCGATATTGAACGGATCGGAATGTTGATCAATCTGTTTGGCAATTTTGATGAAAATATGAAACGGCTTGAAAAACAGTACGGGGTACAGATCACTTCGCACGGAAGTCAGGTCAAAGTTCGCGGGGAAGTGCTTTCCGTCACAAAGGCCTGCCGCGCCATTGACTGCTTTATCACAATGCTTGCCAAAGGCGAACAACTTACGCCGCAAAGCATGGAGTGCGTGTTTTCTATGGTCGAGGACGGTGAAGAAGATAAAATCACTTCGATCACCGATGCCGACTGTATCTGCGTAACTTCAAAAGGACGTCCGGTCAAACCGAAGACCCTCGGTCAGAAACGGTATGTTGAATCTATTCAGAAAAATACGATCACGATCGGTGTCGGACCTGCCGGAACGGGAAAGACCTATCTTGCGGTGGCTTTGGCGGTTCAGGCATTTCGCGCTAAACAGATCAATCGCATCGTGCTGACACGCCCCGCGGTTGAAGCAGGAGAAAGTCTTGGTTTTCTGCCTGGCGATTTGCAGCAAAAAGTAGATCCTTATCTGCGGCCGCTATATGACGCGTTATTTGATATGTTGGGCGCTGAAAATTTCCAGCGTTGTCAGGAACGCGGTGATATCGAGGTCGCGCCGCTGGCTTATATGCGCGGCAGAACTTTGGACGACAGCTTCATCATTTTGGACGAGGCACAAAATACGACCGGTGAACAGATGAAAATGTTTTTGACGCGCCTGGGCATGAATTCAAAGGCGGTCGTTACCGGTGACATAACACAGATCGATCTGCCGCGCGGAAAACGGTCCGGGCTGGTGGAAGCCGTAAAGGTACTGAAAGGAATCGATGATATTTCAACAGTACATCTGTCCGCCAAGGATGTTGTACGGCATCATTTAATTCAGGAAATTATCAAAGCATACGAAAGGGCGTCCAAAAACGCCGAGCACGAAGAAAGGAAAAACCATGAGCGTTAAAGTAAACATTTCGGACAAACAGAAAAAAATCAAATTGCCGACCGGCACACGCCTGCTCGTCAGAAAGGCGTGTATCGCCACTTTGAATCTGGAAAAATTTTCGGATTCCGCAGAGGTCGAGGTCACGTTTGTTGATGATGAAAAAATTCAGAAAGTCAATAACGAATTCCGTAATATCGATGCATCTACCGACGTGTTATCGTTTCCGCTTGGAGAAAACGGCGTGTATGACACCAATCCGGAAACCGGTTATAAAATGCTCGGTGATATCATGATCTCCGTTGAACACGCCTACGCGCAGGCCGATCTGTACGGACACGGTATCGAACGTGAAATGGCCTACCTGACCGTACATTCCATGCTTCATTTACTGGGTTACGATCATGTGAACGGCGGCTTGGAGCAGGCGCTTATGCGTGAGAAAGAGGAAATGGTTCTGGACGAACTCGGTCTGGCGATCAATAAGGTGTAACAATGGAACAACGCTCTGTATTTATCACATTGATCGGTCGACCGAACGTCGGGAAATCTTCCTTATTAAATCGTGTTCTGGGGCAAAAAGTCGCGATCGTTTCGGACAAGCCGCAGACAACGCGCACCCGGATAATGGGTGTGTTGACCAAAGGCGAAGATCAACTGGTATTTATTGATACACCCGGATTTCATAAACCGCGCAATAAACTCGGTGAAAATATGATGAAGGCGGTCGGGGACGGCATGAGTGACGTAGACGTTGCCGTTTTCGTTGCCGATGCCGCACCGGAATTCAAATTTGATCCGGAAAATCTTCCCGCGGCGGAAGCACAGCTTCTTGAAAACGTCAAAGCAAAGAAACTGCCATGCATTCTTGTGCTGAATAAAATTGACCGTCTGGAAGAAAAGGACGTTTTGCTGGAATTGATCACGGCATATACTAAGGCGTTTCCGTTTTCGGCGGTCGTTCCGCTGTCGGCAAAGACCGGTGACGGTGTTTCCAAAGTCGGAGGCCA
>JAZUFP010000236.1:0-1797 GCA_045640765.1 Acutalibacteraceae bacterium | reverse complement strand
CGACTCGTCCTTCGCCTGGGCGGTGAAGCGCGAGCGGGTGGGCGCGCAGTATCTCCTCTCGCTCGTGCCGGATCCGACGTCCCGCCTGCGGCTCGAGTGGAAGGCCGGCAGCGCGGACTGGACGTCGACGACGTTCGACGGCATCGTCGGGTTTTCCGACGACTTGCGCCAGAACGTGACGTTCCTGGACGCGGCGGACGGCAGCGAAGACAGTGTTCAACCGTCGGTCGAAGAAATGCTGTCCATGCCGCGGTACGATCTGACGGAATATGACGCGGCCAATCCGAAAACGGGTTGGTTTATGGCGGAAATGCCCGTTCCGTATATCGCGAAATATTATAACGCCGAGGAACGGGGCGAATTTCGTTTTACTTATTATACCGGATATGACTTGGATATTTATTGTGATGATCGCCTGATCGAACCGTACAGTTATATGGGCGGTCATTTTGCGATGGGTGCCCCTGCGGAAGCGGGGCATTATGTGTATATTCGGATCGATCACCCGAATACCGTTCCCGTTTCGGACGTTGTGGCACGCTGTTATCTGTCCGGTCTGACGGAACTTAACGAACTTGTCAAAGACTTTGCCCGTTCTTTGCGGGCAGGGTGCCATTTGCTGTCGAAAGAAAACACAAGAAATAATCTTTATCTGCAAGGCAAGGTGGATATCGACCGTTCAAAAATCACGGCGGACGAGTATCACGCCGTTTCGTCCTGCCTTGTGGACGCCGCAAACGAATGCCTGCGGAAAATGGGGAACGGAAATTTGACCGAAACGCTGAAAAACGTTCTTCAAAAGCTTCAACCGGCGGCGGATTACGCCCATCGGTTCACGGTGTATCTGATCGGTCATTCGCATATCGATCTGGCGTGGAAATGGCGTTATCCGGAAACGATCGAGTGCATGAAAGGCACTTTTGAAACCCAACTTTCGTTAATGGAACGTGAGCCGGAGTATGTATACGTTGAAACGTCGGCCGTTCTTTGGAAAGATATCATGGAAAAATACCCCGATCTTTGGCGGAAGATCCGTGCCGCCGCGGAACGCGGACAGTTCGAGCCGCAGGGGGGGATGTGGTGTGAAACCGACGGTCAGTGCGTCGGTGCCGAAAGTTGGCTCAGACAACTGGAATACGGACAGCAGACCGCGTTGGAAACCTGCGGAAAGAAATCGACCGTTGCCGTCAATATTGACGCGTTCGGGTTTAATGCCGGCTTGCCGAAAATATTGAACAGTGCCGGATTACCGTATTTCGTGACACAAAAATTGCGCTATAACGAATATACGCTTTTCCCGTATATCCATTTTTGGTGGGAAGGGGACGACGGCAGTCGCGTTTTGACACTGCACGAATATCCCAGTCACGCCAATCATATCGAGCCGGATGAACTTGCCAAAACGGTTTGCATTCATCATCTTACCGACGGGTTTTATCATATTCCGATCCTGTGGGGATACGGCAATCACGGCGGCGGTCCGCTTCCGGTGATGATGGACCGTGTCGATGAATTGAAAAAACAGACCGTTTTTCCGAACATCCGGTACAGTGGTCTGACGGAATTTTACGATATCCTCTGCGAAAACGAGGATCTGTCTTCACTGCCGGTACATCGGGGAGAGTTGTTCCTGGAAACGCACCAGAAGACGTTTACGGTGCAGGCGAAAACAAAATGGCTCAACCGGGAATGCGAACGGAAACTGCTGAATGCCGAAAGTCTGCAAGTGGCCTCGGGTCTGTATGACGATTTGGGACCTGCCTGGAAAAAGCATCTGTTTGCCCAATTTCACGATGT
>JAZUFP010000235.1:0-2302 GCA_045640765.1 Acutalibacteraceae bacterium | reverse complement strand
AACGAATTGCCGGCGGTCATGGACCGTTACGGGATTCAATCGTTAAAGGACATTATAGGAGGAGCGCATCATGGGTAAGGATGTGATCGTCGCCTGCGACTTCGCAAGCGCACAACAGACTTTTGATTTTCTGGACCGTTTCACCGGTCGGAAACCCTTTGTTAAAATCGGTATGGAACTGTTCTACGCCGAGGGTCCGTCCATCGTTCGGGAAATCAAAAAAAGAGGACATAAGATTTTTCTCGATCTGAAATTGCACGATATTCCGAACACCGTCAAAAAGGCAATGGCAGTACTTTCCGGGCTGGATGTGGATATCTGTAATCTGCACGCCGGCGGAACGGTTCGCATGATGGAAGCCGCCATTGAGGGACTGACCCGTGCGGACGGCACCCGTCCGCTGCTGATCGCCGTCACCCAACTGACTTCGACCGATCAGGAAAGCATGAGCCGCGATCTTCTGATCCGCGATCCGATCGACAAGGTGGTCATGCACTACGCCGCCAACGCCAAAAAAGCCGGATTGGACGGGGTGGTCTGCTCGCCGCTGGAAGCCGGAAAGGTACACGAGACCTGCGGCGCCGATTTCCTGACCGTAACCCCCGGCGTACGGTTTGCCGACGGGGATAAGGGCGATCAAAAACGTGTTATGACACCGGCCGAAGCGAAAAAGATCGGCTCGGATTATATTGTTGTCGGCCGTCCGATCACCGCGGCGGAAGATCCGGTCGCCGCTTATGAACGCTGTATTGCCGAATTTGTCGATTAAGGAGAAATGAAAATGGAACTGAAACAATTGATCGCAAAAGATCTGCTGAAAATCAAGGCGGTGTTTTTCCGCCCGGAAGAACCGTTTACCTGGGCAAGCGGTATCAAAAGTCCGGTGTACTGTGACAACCGGCTGACGCTGGCCGCGCCGGAAGTCCGTTCGGACGTGGAAAACGGTCTGGCACAGTTGATCCGTGAAAACTATCCCGATGCCGAGGTGCTGATGGGAACTTCTACCGCGGGTATCGCCCACGCGGCGATCACCGCGCATCTGATGGATCTGCCGATGGGTTACGTCCGTTCCGGCGCGAAAGATCACGGCCGGCAGAATCAGATCGAGGGTCGCCTTGAAAAGGGACAAAAAGTCGTCGTTGTGGAAGACCTCATTTCCACCGGCGGCAGCGTGATCGAGGTCGTGAACGTTTTGCGCGAAGCCGGTGCGGACGTTTTGGGCGTTGTGTCCATCTTCACTTACGGTATGCAGAAAGGTCTGGATCGCCTTGCGGCGGCTGATGTGAAGAATATTTCACTGACCGATTTTGACTGTATCGCCGACGTTGCGGCGGAAGAAGGATATATCAAGCCGGAAGACATCAAACGGCTGATCGCGTTCCGCAACAATCCGTCGGATGAAAGCTGGATCGGGGCAAATCAATGAGAAGTATTATCGATACACTGGATCTGACCGTCGGGGAACTGGATGAACTGATCGCCACGGCGGAAGATATGATCGCCGACCCGGAAAAATACGCCCGGAAATGCAGCGGCAAAAAACTGGCAACGCTGTTTTTCGAGCCATCTACCCGTACCCGTTTGAGTTTCGAGGCCGCTATGTACGAACTGGGCGGTCACGTCCTTTCGGTCGCCGGAACGAACTCTTCTTCCGCGACCAAGGGGGAAAGCGTGGCGGATACGGCAAGAGTGGTCGGCTGTTACGCGGATATTATCGCCATGCGTCACCCGAAAGAGGGAGCGGCGCTGGTTGCCGCTCGCAATACACCCGTGCCGGTCATCAACGCCGGAGACGGCGGACACTGCCACCCGACCCAGACACTGGCGGATCTGCTGACGATCCACCGTGAAAAAGGGACTTTCGACGGCTTGACCGTCGGATTCTGCGGCGATCTGAAATACGGCAGAACGGTGCATTCGCTGATCAACGCGCTGTCCCGTTATAACGGGATCCGTTTCGTGCTGATCTCACCGCAGGAACTGTGCCTGCCCGAATACATCAAGACCGAGGTCATCGAAAAAAACGGTATGCAGTACACCGAGACCGCTTCTCTGGAAGAGGCGCTTCCGCAGTTGGATATTCTGTATATGACCCGTATTCAGCAGGAACGTTTTGACGATCCGGCGGTGTACGAACGGCTGAAAGACAGTTATATTCTGACGGCTGAAAAATTAGACCTCGCAGGTCCCGGATGTTCGGTTTTGCATCCGCTGCCGCGTGTGAACGAAATCAGTATCAAGGTGGACGATGACCCGCGCGCCTGCTATTTCAAGCAGGTCGAAAACGGGAAATATATGCGCA
>JAZUFP010000234.1:0-2492 GCA_045640765.1 Acutalibacteraceae bacterium | reverse complement strand
AACCACTATGTGAAATACGCCGTGATTTATGACGCCGTTCTGAATGACGTCCGCAGAGTATGGGACGACGTCACGCGGAACCGTGCGGAGTTTCTGAGGATGACCGAAGCAAAAGTCAGGGCCGAAATCACGGGGGCGGAGAGCAGAGAAAGCGCAAGGCGGGAGATCGGAATGCTGAATGAAAAGCTCCGGAAGCTTGATTCGCGGTTCGCTTCGTATTACGACGACAGATTCAGCGGTACGATCAGCGAGCAGACCTTTTCCGCGTTGGTCCGTGCCGCCGAGGCGGAACGCGAGGAAACGGAAAAGCGGATCAGTCGGCTGGAGAACACACTCACAGAGATCCGGGAAGCAGAGGCGGAGGCAGAGCGTTTTGTCGATGCGATTGCAGGATATGCCGGGATCGAAAAGCTCGACAGGGAGCTGCTTCACCGGCTGATCGAGCGCATCGAGGTCGGCTCACAGAAGGACGAGAACGGAAACACCTGCATCTCGTTGAACATTGTCTATAAATTCGTAGGCGAAATAGCATAAAGAGGAATGTATCTCTAAGTGAAACAAGCCGTCGTTGGTTCAAGTCCAACAAGGGGAGCCAAACAAAAGCCCGAGGCAATCGCCTCGGGCTCAGCCTACTGACAAAGCCCATCTTGAAAAAAAGATGGGTTTTGTTTTTTCGCAAAAACGCTCTTTGAAAGAAAAAAATAAGCTGTGGTCATCCACAGCACATCGCAATTTTCTTCATATTCTGCACGGCGGCAGTGAGCAGACATTGCTCTGCAACTTTAGAAAGCCCCCGCATTCTGCAATACCGGAGCCCGTGCAATTCTTTGGAATCGGCGAAGCTGCGCTCCACCGTTTCTTTTCTTCGTTCGTAAATCTTCTTGCCTTTGTCTGTATGGGTAAAGGCGTAAGCCATATCCTTGAAGTCTTCCCATATATGACGCCGCAAGCTTTTTCTTTCCTGCTTTGCACTCAAACACATCTCCCTTCTCGGACAGTTCGCACATCTGTCTCCGTTGCATCTGTATTCCTTGTATCCGTTCCGATCAGTCGTTACGTATTCCAGATACTTATGCTCCGGGCAGATATAAACGTCCCATTCGGGAATATATATGAATTTATATTTTCCGTACTTTCCTTTCTGTTGACACCCTCTTCGGCTTCCCATTGCTGCCTGAATGCCCATCTCGTACAGATATTTGCAGATGTTGGATACGTTGTAGCCCGCGTCAAGTCCTACGTATTTGACCTTAAAACCGAATTTTTCAATCTGCGTTTTTAATCTTCTGAGATAAGGTTTTACGTCATTGGTATTTCCCGGGGTAACGAAAACATCGGTAATAATATTGTTCTTGCTGTCTACCGTTCTGTGGTCAAGATAAAAGAATCCCTGCGGCTTTCCGTCCCGATGCATGAATCCGCTTTCCGGATCCGTTGTGCTTTCCTTGATTGTCTTTGTTTCTACCGTACTGCCGCCGTTTCCGCCATTGCTGTTATCGTCAAAATAATTTTCCTTTTCTTCTTCCTGATCTTCTTTCAATTCATCGCCATTAAACTTCAGCGGCTTTTTTCCGTGAGCGATACGGTCTTCGTTGATTGCCTTGTTCAGATCGTCTATATAGTCCTTGGATTCTTTTTTTGCCTGCTTTTCAACGTATTTGTTTTTATTGGCACTTGCTTTCAAATGGGTACTGTCCGAATACAGTATTTTTCCGCCTACCAACCCTTTTGCCATTGCCTGCCGAACGATTTCATCAAATATCTGCTGTGGAACATCCGTCCCGTTATACCTCCGAAGCCGATTCTGCCAGATTACGCTCACGTCGGGCAGCTTTTCTGTCAGATCGTACCCTATAAACCATCGGTATGCTACGTTGACCTCTATTTCCTGCAGCAATCTCGTTTCGCTCCGGATCCCGTATAGATATCCGATGAACAGCATACGAAACAGCACTTCCGGTTCTATTGCCGGTCTACCGTTATTTTCGCAGTAGTACGGCTTGCATATCTTGTTGATAAAACTGAAATCTATTGCTTTGTTTATCTTTCTCAGCAGATGATTCTCGGGGACGAGCTCCTCAAGGATAACCATTTCCATTTTTATCTGTTTTCCCTGTTTTTCTACGATCATTTCTCTTTCCCCCTTGCCTCTTTCTTATTCTATTTTACCACTTTTCTTCTCTTTTGTAAATAAAAAAACAAAGGGCTCAGCTTTTCTGAACCCTTTGTCAGCGGTCTGACCGACGCAGAAGCGCTCTGCGTCGGTTTTTTTGTATCCGTTATCGGCACGGGAAAGGTTCAACAGCCTTTCCTCCCGTGAATAAAACGTGAGGTTATTGATCCGTTTTTTTCTTTTTGGCAAGAACTCCGATCAGGATCAGAAGCACCGCGACACCTGCGGCAGGCAGAATCCAGAGGAGGGGGCCGGTCTTTTTCTCTTTCGCCGGATCGTTCTGCTCCGTATCCTGCGGCGCGGAAGTGTCATCCGGTGT
>JAZUFP010000233.1:0-5076 GCA_045640765.1 Acutalibacteraceae bacterium | reverse complement strand
GGATCGGAATAATCCACCGCGGCGCCGTTATCAATGCCGTCCAGCATCCATTCGAAGGTACGTCCCGCGACCAGCCGCACCCCGACGATCCGATGCTTATACGGTGCGCTTATAAGACGGTTGACCACCTGTTCAAGCGCTTTTTCGGCCTGATTCCGATAAATCTGCGAAGCGAACGAAACCTCGCCGACCGGATTGCCGGAATGATCGCGCATCAATTCTTCCGGATGGGATTCTTTCCACCAACCGGGGGCATCCATACCGACGGTGACGAGCAGCATCGCGTTCGGATTGAGATCTAAAATCCGGCAGATCTGATAATCCAACAGTTCCGTATTGATGACGGGCGTACCATTGGCATCGTTCCCCGTCCAGATTTCCATACCGTCACTGCCGTCAAAAAGACAATTATAAGTGCCGTACAACGCCATGCCGCTGTTTTTGATCATCGACATCTTGTTGTAATCGTAATAGGATTTATAATGCGGTGCCAGATACATCATCGGCACAACGGAGGTGTTGTTGATTTTCAGCCGAACGGCCCCGTTTTGCTTTTCGACCGCCGCCGCGGGGGCCGGTCTGTTACAGGGGGTGACCGTCAAAGCAGCAACGTCATTTTCGCTTCTGTTCGTTAAGTACAGGTCGCTTTTCGGAACGCGCAGTGAATACGAACCCTGCAAATAATCCGGAACGGTACCCGTAAAATAGGCGGTGCCGGACGAAGTGCCGGTAAAGCGGCAGTCAAGCGGTATCGTCGCGACGCAGTACTGACCTTTATACAGTTTTGCCGCCAGCGTGTCCGGCTTGGCGGAACCGTTCTGCGCCGAACTGTAAGAAACAGAGAATGAAAGTTCATTGCCCGCCGTTACCGCGACGGTCGGTGCGGAATAAAGGCGGAAAGAAAATACCGCGTCGGAATTATAGTAGGAAGAAACCGCCCCGACGTTTCCGTACGGCGGGATCCCGAGTTTTTTGGCTTTGATCCACCCGGTATCGTCATAGGTGCTTTTGTACCAGTCCGACGGCACTTCGGCAAACGAGCCGTAATCGTTTTCATGGCTTTGCGTACAGTTCAGCCGTGAAGTCAGCGTTTCCTCCGTCACGCCGGAAGCGATGTGCCGGACCGTGCCGTCTGAGTAACGAACATCGCCTTCAAACAACAGACCGGCTACGCTGTTGCAATTCAGCACCCGGAACGCGATCACGTTATCGCCCTGATGCAGATACGAGCCGATGTTATTGGTCATGCGAACCGTACGCTTGCCGTCTTCCGTATAGGTCGTAGACCCCGTGGTCGGAACGGTCACATTTGTACCGTTGACGTAAAGTCTTGAAAGATTATCATCCGCCGCCAGGCACAGTTTTGCCGACGAGATCGTTCCGACATGATCCAGATAAATGTGCGTGCGGAAGTAGCGGTATTGCCAGAAGGCCTCTTCGGAGGCGTTTTCCGGATACCACAGCCAGTTTGCCGTCCAGCCCGATTCTTCGGTCGGTGTGGACGTTTCATAAACGATATAATTCGAGAACGTATACCGTCCCGTGCCGGAAAATGCGAGGACGGTTTTAACGGCATCCGCCCCGACATAAGGAACGGAAAGTGTTTCGGTCGTCTGTGCGGCGGCAAAACTTACGGTTTTGGTGTCGACCGCCTCCCCTTGCGCGTCGTAACCCGTTACGGTCAGTTGTCCCGGTGCGGTAGCGGTATAATCCAGATCGATTTCGTACTGATAATGCGGCACCAATGCCGTTGTTTCGTGCAGAAGGGTATCATCGTTATCCGCGACCCAGACGATCGACCGGTCGGCGGCGGAAAGTTCCCCGGTCGCCGTCCATCCTTCGACCCTGCCGGTTTCGGTAACAGCGTGAAAATCGCAGAAATCCACCTGTTTTTCATAATCCGTTTCGGTTGGCACACAAAACAGATCATCTACATACGCCGCCGTTTTCCCGGCAGTAAAGACGATACGGAAGGATGCTTTTTCAGCGCCAAGCGGCATTTTCGCCGTGGTGGAAGCCGCGTGCCAATCGTGGAAAGCGATATCGTGTGAAAGCATTTTGGTATTTCCGGGCAACGTACCGATCTGTGTTCCGTTCTGATCATAGACCAACAGGTCAATACGAAAAGACGCGGTGCTTTCCGCGCTTTTGTACCACCCGCCCCAGGAAAACGCCGTGTTTTCCGAAACGTCAAAGGTCGCCGCGCTTTCAAGATACGTCAACGGTTCCAGATTGTCTTTTCCGAAATACAAACTCTTCGCGCCACTGTGAAAATAGTTTCCGTCATTTCGCACGGACGGCGGCAATTCCGAAATGCCGCGCTCGTTTTCCGGCTGACGCGCCGTCCAGCCAAGCGGATAGGAAACGTTATTTTCAGCGGCGGAATATTCAAAATCAAAATTGCTTTGATTGCCGATGACAGACGGTGTATGCCGTGTGACAAACGCGTCGTCGGCATAAATGCGGGAGGTTCCGGACACATAGGTATCGGTATCGGTCAATACAACAGATAAGACTACTTTGGATATGCCGCTCGGAATATATACCGTTCCGGCCAGCAGCGTATAGTCACCTATCGTACCGTATACCGTTTCGGAAAAATCATAATACAGCGAACTGCCGGACGAATTCAATTCGGAAAGCATGATATACGAGCGGCAGTTTTTGGCATTTTCCGTTTTAACGTATGCCCCGTAGGAATACATACATCCGGCAGTCACCGAAACCGCATCGGCCGACAGAATAACATACCCCGAACTGCTTTTGGAAAGGAGCGCCGCACGGGTACCCGTTCTGCTGTTTGAAGAAACACTCAACGTTTTTGACGCGGCGGTACCGTCAAAAGACCAGTTGACGAATTTTCCGAACTGCCAGGTTTCAAAGCCGCTGTTGCGAACCGTAACGGCAGTATTCTGCCGCGGTGTCACCTCGGCACAAAATACCGAAAAGGCGGTTTGTAATATAAAAGATACCACAAAAACCCAGACACAAATACAGCGTAATTTTTTCATTCTGCTTTCCTCCGATTTTGATCTTGACAAGAAAACACGTATCGCCCGGCGGATCCGCTGACCGCCGTGACGCGCATTCTGAATTTGTCCTTTTTACACCCGAATAATACTGCTTATCCGGTATTCTGATTTGATTATATCATAAATCGAACGGTTTTTCATCCTTTTCCGAAAAAAACATAAAAATGAGCATTCCGGAAACAACACGTTTCGGGTGTTTATTGCTTTTCGATATCATTCGCCGTTTTTCGACAAACAGCAAAAAATCCGCCCATGGGTGATTATCCCGCAGACGGATCTTTTATATCAGTATATTTTATTGAAATTTTCCGGTCTTCAAAGGACTCATCGTTTTACGCTGCCGTTCGGTAGTTGACACAACCGTCAAATGCCGCCGCATCAATTTCCACGTCCGCGGCCATTTCCACATCGGACAGCAGTTTACAATCGGCGAAAGCATCCGCGCCGATACAAACAACACTTTCCGCAAGGGATACTTCACGCAAAGCGGTCAGTTTGCTGAACGCGTTTGCGCCGATTCCGGTAATTCCGTCTTCCACGACCACGTGGGTGATCGTTCCTTTATACAGATACCACGGTTGTGCCGTAAAACGGGTCGAATAATCGGAAATCTCTCCGGTGCCGGAAATCGTCAGGGTTTTCGTCACTTCGTTATAGCTCCAAAAAACCGAATCGGAGCATTCCCCTCCATGCAATTTCACCGGTGCCGTTTCGATATCCGTCCGGTCATCACAGCAGACGCAGTGATGAGACCGGATCCCGGTTTGAGTATAGGTCGGTTCCACGTCATAGGTCCATTCTTCCGAATACAGATGACCGTGTGCCGGAATGATTTCGGTTTCTTCCGTACCGCAGCGCGAACAGATATGCTTTTGCGATCCGTCCGTCAGGCAGGCGGCTTCGTTCAAGATGATCCATTCACCGAAATCATGCCCCATCGGATCCGTATAGGAATCCACATAGCTGTCACCGCAGACCGCGCAGGTATGGGTGGTATAACCGCCGGCGGTGCAGGTTGCCGGCGTGACGACCGCATGATAAGTATGTTCACCCAGTGCCAGACGTTCCTGATAACTGAATCCGCATTCGTCACAGCAATAGGTCGCAAGACCGCTTTGCCGGCAGGTCGCGGTATTTTCAGTCATCACAAAATGATGTCCTTTCATCGAAACATAATCCGAAATATAACTGAATCCGCAGGTTTTACAGGTATAAACGGTATATCCGGCGGCGGTACAGGTCGGCGCAATCACATCGGTTTCAAAATCGTGTCCCAAAAGCGAAACATGATCCGAAACATAAGAATAATCGCAGTGATCACAGGTATAGGTGGTGTAACCGCCGGTGGTGCAGGTCGGGGCGGTGACGACGGCGGTATAACTGTGACCCGTTGCCGGGATCGTTTCGGATTCTTCTTCGCCACAGGCGCAAACTCGTTTTTTCAAACCGTCTGTGGTACAGGTCGCCGCGGTTACGGTTTGCCATTCGCCGTAAGAATGACCTTTTGCGGCAACATAAGAATCCACATAGCTGTCACCGCAGACCGAACAGGTATGGGTCGTGTAACCACGTTCAGTGCAGGTCGGATCGGTTACGACAGACGTATAACTGTGTCCGGTTGCCGAAACGTAATCAGCCACATAACTGTCCTCACAGTATTCACAGGTGTAGGTCGTATACCCGGCGGCAGTACAGGTTGGTCGAGTCACCGCAGCGATGTAATGATGCGCGCCATGAGCGGTCACCCGTGTTTCTTCGTAGGAACATTTGGAACAAGTGCGGTATTCGATACCGTTTTCGGTGCAGGTCGCCGCCTTTCTTGTTTTCCATAAACCGTAGGAATGATCCAACGCGTCGGTACGGTCGGAAATGTAACTATGATTACAGTTTTCGCAAGTGTAGGTCGTATAACCGCCTTGGGTACAGGTTGCCGCCGTTTGGGTAAGTATATAACTATGTCCCGAAAGTTCGGTATAATGATCTTTGTAACTGTCACCGCAAGAACAGATGTGTAAAGTATAACCCTGATTGATGCAAGTGGGCT
>JAZUFP010000232.1:0-3771 GCA_045640765.1 Acutalibacteraceae bacterium | reverse complement strand
AAAAATTCGGCAATAAAAAGGTATATGAAGTTACGGGACAACCCGAGATCACGGCGACCTGGCCGGCGGCAAAACTGTTGTGGTTCAAAAACAACAACCCCGAACTTTTCTCGAAAATCAAAAAGATCTTTTTGCTGGAAGATTATTTGTTATACAGACTGACCGGCGAATTCGTCACCGAAAAAACTTTGCAGTCTTCCAGTCTTTATTTTGACATTGCCACGGGCAAATGGTGGAATGAAATGCTCGATTTTATCGGCATTTCCGAAAGCCAACTGCCCCGTATTACCGACAGCGGTACGCCGGTCGGCACCTATCGGGGCGCCGCGGTGGTCACCGGGGCAATGGATCAGATCGCCGGCGCGATCGGTGCCGGTGTGGTCGGGACCGATACGGTCAGCGAAATGACCGGCACGACCATGGCGATCTTCGCGCCCTGCAAGGAAATGCCGCCCTACGATCCGGCAAGCATCGTGCCCTGCCACATCAATTATGACGGAAAATACTGCCGGCTGGCGTGGACGTCGACGGCGGGGATCGCCTTAAAGTGGTTCAAAAACAATTTCTGTGAGGATTTCAGTTTCAGACAACTGGATGAGATCGCGGCACCCGTCACGCCGGGCAGTAACGGTCTGACCTTCCTGCCGTATCTTTGCGGTTCGACCATGCCGAAGTATGACCCGACCGCCAAAGGCGCGTTTGTGGGGCTGACGATGGAACATACCCGCGCGCACGCCGTTCGGGCAATATTGGAATCGGTCGCGTGTATGCTGAAAGCAAATCTTGACTATCTCGGTGTGGATTGCGAAGAAGTCCGCTCTATGGGCGGCGGCGCGTCCAGTCCGCTGTGGTGTCAGATCAAGGCCGATCTGACCGGCAAGAAAATCGCCATTCTCGAAAACAACGAAACGGCGTGTCTGGGTTCGGCGTTGCTGGCAGGGGTCGGCATCGGACTGTTTGCCGATGTAAAAACCGCCTGCTCGGACGTCATCCGCATCAAAAAGGTCTACGAACCGCAAGCGGTCGATTATTCCGAATGTTATAAAAATTTCTGTTCAGCGGAGGATAAGTTATTATGAGTAAAATAGCGTTTTTAGGATTCGGCGAGGTCAACACGCCGGTCGACATCATCATCAATAAGTGCGAAGCCGCCAAAAAAGGTTTGGAAGCGGAGGGCTTGGACCTGATTCCGGTCTATCCCATTACCGATGATTACGAAGAAAAGGATATCGCCAAGGCGCTGACCGCTTTGGCAGGCAAGGAATTTGACGCGCTGGTCGTCTGCATTGCCGGTTGGATCCCGACCCACGCCGTTGTCAAGATCACCGAACAGTATAAGCACCTGCCCATGGTGCTGTGGGGACTGTGCGGCTGGATCGAGGAAGGCCGAATCGTTACGACCGCCGACCAGGCCGGCACCACGGCTTTGCGCAACACCTTCGCCGATCTGGGGTATACGTTCAAATATGTTTACGATATCATCGGCAAACCGTCCAAAACAGACGTTGTGGCGAATTACTGCGTCGCGGCGTCGGCGGCAAAAACGTTACGCCGTGCCCGCGTCGGTATGGCGGGTTACCGCGATATGAACCTCTACGGAACGCTGTATGACGGTTCATCGCTGAAACGCACTGTCGGTGTCGAGATCGAAACCTTTGAAATGCTTGAAATGAAACAGCGCTATGACGCGATCCCGACCGAAGAAAAGCAAAAGATTGTCGATGAGGTCATGAGCCGTTGGAACTTCTTAAAACCCGCGAAAGAAGAGGGCAAACTCATGGCGGCGGGCTATTATCTCGCGGTCAAGCAACTGATCGACGAGCGCGGCTACGGTGCCATTTCGCTGAAAGACGTGGACGGCATGAAGAAACTGCTCGGGTTCCCGCCCGCGCCGATCTTTATGCTGCTGGCGGACTGTGCCGGCGTTTCGACCATCCCCGAAAACGATTGTCTGGGCAACGTGACCCAGTTGATGGTCAAAGCCCTGACCGGACAGTGCGGCGCTTACCTTGAATTCTATGAATTCTTTGAAAACAGTGTGCTGGCAGGCGTTCCGGACTATGTTCCGGCCGAAGTGACCGACGGACAGACCACCGTGATGCCGGCGGCGTTCGGCGAACTTTCCGAGGGTATCCTCAACGTTTCCAAGGTCAAAACCGGCACCGTCACGATGAGCCGTCTGTTCTGCAAGGGCGGAAAGTATTATATGCACCTGCTGGTCGGTAACGGCAAGACCCCGCCCAAGTGGGAAGAAGCCGGCTGGACACAACCCGCGCCGCAACTGCCGGGACTGGAAATCGAACTGGATGACGTGGAAGCGTTCGCACAGAACGTCATGTGCCAGCACTATATCATTTCCTACGGCGACAACACGGCGAAGATCAAGGATCTGTGCGCTATTCTGGGCATTGAAATCATTTAACAAAACAAAATTTGTTGAATAAAAGAACCGCGGACACGGGAATTCACCGTGACCGCGTTTCTTTTTTGACATTATTTTTTCATATTTCCGTATAAAAGGAAACGCCGCCGCAAAGCGCGTGATGAAGCAGGAGGGTGTTCCGGTCAACGATTTGTACGAATTGATGTGTCAGGACAAAAACTACTATAAATGCCCCGATATGCTGCACTTAACGGAAGAAGAATATCGAATCTGTGCAAGGCAGATCACCGATCTTGTGCGGGTCGCCGTTCAAGGTAAAAAGCTTTAAAAATCAAGGAAATCAAACGGAAGCCGATGAAAATTCATCGGCTTCTGTTTTTGTGAATGTATAAAATTTTGTATTATTTGTATAAAATTTGGTATACAAAATTTTGTGGGGAGGGTATAATATAATAAAATTTATTATGGGGAGTTGTAAAAATGAAACTTAAAAAAGCACTTGCGCTGTTATTGGCACTTGTCTTGGTCTTTTCGACCTTGACGTCGGTCACCACCGTCAGCGCAGAAGTAGGGGAAACCTACGACACCTTTGATACCCTGACCCTTTCCGATTTGGGGTTGAACCCCGGCAATTTCGAAAATGCTCTTACGGGGGCAAGCCACAACTACACCGCAACCTCCACCTCGTATTCCGTTGCGGTCAAATTCCAATGGGAGCCGCATCTTGACGGCACCGATAAAACCAGTTGGTTTTTAACGCTCGATTTTGATTACAACTACCGTGCCGGTGTTTGGTTCCGCGGCAACGATATCCGTTTCTGCTATAACTCGGCCAAAACGGCGCCCTATGCAAAGCTTTCGGCAATTTCCTCGGGCAGACACGCCGTAGAATTCGGCCGTAAGCTGGTTACCTCCGGCACCAATCAGGGCAAATACTATGTGTATTTAACGGTCGATAACGAACTGCTTGCAAGCGGTTACACCGACGAATATGCCGCCGCCGATTATAACTCCGGCAACGGAATGAAAAATAAGATTTACTTAAAGGGCGGCAGTTTCTCCGATCAGCGCTTTGCCGATGCCGCTGCCGAAGCACCGACCGAAGAGAATATCGGTTGCGATGAAATCAGCTACGCCGATTTGATGTATAACGGCAGTCCCGTGGCACAGGAAACCACGATGGGCAGTCGCTTGTTCACCTACAACCGCACTTCGTCGAGCGGTTCGGCTATTTTGAAATACCGTTGGATGGCCAAGGCCGGTTCTCGTTTCCAGCTTTGCTTTGACCCGATTGACACGCCGGAAATGTCCTATATGTTCGGTGCGCAATTGTACGTCCCCAATGCGGATTATCCCAACGGCTACGTTTGGTTGCGCCCCGGCTACGG
>JAZUFP010000231.1:0-15537 GCA_045640765.1 Acutalibacteraceae bacterium | reverse complement strand
GCCAACACCAGCGCCGCAACGACCACAGTGACCCCGGCAAATACAACACCTTTCTTACCCCGCTTTTTCTCGGGACCGGTAACTACATATTCGGTTTCTTCGGCAGGAATTTCGTTGACCGGTTCCGCCGGGATTTCCGGTACGGTTTCCGCCGCTGATTCGTTTGCGACCGGGGTTTCCGGAATTTCAACCGGTTCCGATACCACGACCGGTGTTCCGCAAGCCGGGCAGAAAGACATACCCTCTTCTATTTGCTTTCCACAATTTTTACAAAACATATAAATACCCTCTTTCATAATATTTATAAAAAGATAGCATCATTATTATACATAAATTTCAAAATGAAGTCAAGACCGGCAAACGGTGCGAAAGACTGACTGCCAAATCGGATTCACCTGCCGTTACGGTTCAAAATCGGTTTTTTTTCGGAATTCATGCAGCGTTTCAAAATTTTCACCGTGGATCCGATTGACCAGCAGCATTTCATTTTCCGCATAGGTGTTATCGGAAATTTCCAGCTGATCTTCGCAACCGCGGCAGATGATCGAATAGATCGCGGCACCGTAACGTGCCGCACCGAAACGGTTGTTACAGATCACCATTTTACCCGACCGATCCGGCGTATCCATACGCCACAGGAAAACATGATGCCCCATTGGCTGCGGCCAGATTTCAGACCGGCGGGGCATGGTTTCACCGTTCTTTGAAAAACCGGCGCCGGCACCGTAACAGTTATTATTACAGAATTCGGCATATACCGGCATTTTATCACGTTGTTCGTATGCCGCCATGCCGCACCGTGAAAAGGTGTTGTCCCGAATGATCAGGTGATTTGCCTGCTTACAGTTCTGTCCGTCACCCTGATGCGTTACCGCGGAATCGTAGATCTCGTCAAACGTACAGCCGACCACCTCGACACGATCGGCGGTGTCCCACATTTCAACCCCGTTGCCGAAACGCACTTTCAGTTTCCGATCCCACACACAGCCGCCGATATAAGAAAATTGGCAATTCAACACCTTGAAATCATGGCACTGCGCCGCGCCGGCAATGGCGTGCACGCCCGAATGGGTAAAGCAGAGATCACGAATGATCTGATTCTGCCCCGCGGTCGCCAGCATACGTCCGGCGTAGGTCACGCATTCGATATGGCGATAAAAAACACCCGGATTTTCTTCCGAATAAAACAATATTTCACGGTGCTCCGGAAGTGGCCGGTGCTGTTCCGAACAGCCGAAAGTATTATCGAAAAAGTCGCCCTGCTCGGACAGTTCTTCCCTGCTCCAGCGAAGAGTTCCGCAATTTTCGCCTTCATTAAAAACAAAATTTCCGACCTCGGAAGACACGCCGGCCGCCTGCCAGATATGCGGTTTTACCTCGTGCCAAAGTGCCGGATCGCTCAAATCCACCGAGCCGCAGAACGTCGGCGGGTTCCCCTCACCGTAAGCGCCGTAGGTAATGGGGCTGCCGTCCGTGCCGTTGACGTTGTGAAGCATACCGCGAATCAGACTGCCGCGCTTGAACAGAACCGTATCCCCCGGTTTTACGGCAATTTCCGTTTCACGGGAAAGCGGTGTTTGCGGAGAATGTCCGTCATTGGAAGCGTTTCCGTTTTGCGGATCGATATAATAAACAGCCATATCGGTATTCCTTTCAAAGGGTCATGATATAAAATACCACGGTAAAGGGAGACCCGATACCGTGGTACCATTTTGATAAAGCAAATAAATTATTCTTCCGGTTGAGCTTCTGTGACTTCCTCGGCAACAGCTTCGGCAGTCTCTTCAACAGCAGCTTCAACGACCGGTTCTTCAACGACCGGAGCGGCTTCTTCGACAACTTCGGGTGCCTCTTCGTCCAGCGCATCAGCGGCAGCTGCGGCATCTTCGGCAGAAGCGATTTCAATAACTACCGGTTCGTCGGAAGCAGTTTCTTCCTCGACCTTTTCGGGCTTCGGTTCTTCCGGCAGCAACGCACGGATGGACAGGCTGACGCGTTTGCGTTCCAGATCCACCGCGGTGATCTTGACCTCGACTTCCTGACCGACAGTCAGTTCGTCCTGCGGTTTTTCAATGTGCTTGTTGGCGATCTGGGAAATATGGATCAGACCGTCGATACCCGGGATAACACGGGCGAAAGCACCGTAAGAAGTGATGCTGACGATCTTAACGGTAACAACATCATCGACATTGTAATTGTTCTGGAAGATCGTCCACGGATTTTCTTCCGGATTCTTGTAACCCAGAGAAATCTTTTTCTTTTCGGTATCAATAGCTTTGACATAAACTTCGATTTCGTCACCGACGTTTACGACCTCCGCCGGATTCTTAATGCGCTGCCAGGAAAGTTCGGAAATGTGAACCATACCGTCCACACCGCCGATATCGACAAACGCGCCGTATGTAGTCAGCGATTTGACAACACCCTTGAAACGGTCGCCGACAGCGATGGTTTCCCAAAGTTTTGCCTGCGCTTCCTTACGCTGTTCACGCAATACGCTGCGGATAGAGCCGACAGCTTTTCTGCCGCGGCCGATTTCTATAATACGGAACTGGACTTCCTTGCCCTTCAAATCTTCCAGCGAATCATTACGGGAAGCCGTTGCCTGCGAAGCAGGAATGAATACGCGAACGTTATCAACATAAGCGACGACGCCGCCCTTGACAACGTCATGGATCGTACCGGTAATGATTTCGTTCGAATCTTTGGCTGCAACGATTCTGTCCCAACCGGCAATCGCATCGTAGCGACGCTTGGAGAGCATTACGGTTCCTTCCTGATCGTTGATTTTCATAATGATAAGATTCAGTTGGTCACCGACTTTGACTTCTTCCGTCAGTTTTACCGACGGGTCCAAAGAATACTCACTTGCAGTGATGTATCCGGCCAATCCTCTGCCGATATCCACCTGAATTTCTGAGGCGTTAACGGCAAGAACGGTACCGCAGACTTTCTGCTCGCCCGTCAGGCCTTGGAGCGAAGCCTCTAATGCTTCCTCGTCCGTCATTTCCTCGAAGCTTTTTTGAACAGTTTCTTCCAACTGTTCGTCAACCGGTTGCAAATTTTCCGACATGGTTTTAATAACCTCCTTTATTATACCCGCCGGCGTAGATGCACCGGCGACCACTCCAACTGAACGGCATTCGGAAAACTGCGGCACAGCCAATTCAGCCGCGGTTTCCACCAACACTGTTCTGTCACAGGACGCTTTGCATACCTCAAACAATTTTGCGGTATTTGAACTGTGCCTTCCCCCGATGACAACCATTCCGTCGTGGCAAGACGCAAGATCAGCGGCTTCCTGCTGACGCATTGCAGTAGCATTACATATTGTATCAAATATTTTTGCATTTGTACATACTTTTTTTAAAATTTTTTGCGAAAAAATCCACTTTTTTTCGTGAAAAGTCGTTTGCGCGACTACACAAATCGGTTTTTCGGTCCATTCCGGGTGATTTTGCAGCAGATTTTCGAGTTCTCCCTCGTCGGAAAAGACAAAATATTCCCCGACGCAATGTCCGCAGATCCCGATCACTTCCTGATGAAAACGGTCGCCTGCGATCAAAACGGTCTCCCCGGCGGCGCTGTGCTCCGCAACGACCTTATGGATCTTTGCGACGAACGGGCAGGTAGCGTCCGCCACCCGGACACCGCGTTTCGCCGCTTGATCGTACACCGATTTTTCCACGCCGTGGGAACGGATCACCAAAATTTCTTGTGCCGATACTTCTTCGGGGTCGTTCACGATCCGCACGCCGCGGCGGCCCAGTTCTTCCACCATCTGCGCGTTATGAATGATCGGTCCCAGCGTACAGACCCGTTCACCCGAGTCCACCAGATTCTCGACCATTTTGACTGCCCGGTCTACACCAAAACAAAACCCGGCCGTTTTAGCAAGTGTGATTTTCATTGTCCGTCCACTTTTTCGCGGATCAGTTTGATCAATTCCCGGGTAGCCGGTTCCAACGGCAGTGACGTCGTATCAAACATGATGGCATCGTCAGCCGGTTTCAGCGGTGCGATTTCGCGGTGACTGTCGGCATAATCACGCTTGACGATATCATCGTAAACGTCACGGTATTCGACCTGCTGACCCTTTTCGATCAGTTCTTTATAACGGCGGTTGGCGCGTTCTTCCGCCGAAGCGGTAATGAAAATCTTGACGGTGGCGTTCGGCAGAACGACCGTACCGATATCGCGGCCGTCCATGAGTATATCATGATTCCGTGCCATTTCACGCTGTTTTTCCAGCAGAAACGCGCGTACCGCGGGGATCGCCGAAATTTTGGATGCCGCCATGGAGACCTCGGGTGTGCGGATCTTATCATTCACGTCCACGCCATCGAGAAACACGTGCTGTGTTCCATCCACAAAGCGGATATCTACCGTGGTTTCGCCGAGCATTTTTTCGATGGTTTCCCCGGCTTCGATCGTGAAACCGTTTTGCAGGGCTTTATAGCCCAGCGTGCGGTAAAGCGCGCCGGTGTCCACGTAAATGTAACCCAACTCTTTTGCCGCCGCTTTGGCAAGCGTACTTTTTCCCGCACCTGCGGGGCCGTCCATTGCAACTGAAATCATAATTATTCTCCTTTTGCGGCGCTTTCCCCGGCTAAAAATCCGGTAGAAAACGCAATTTGTAAATTAAATCCGCCGGTGTATGCATCAACATCGATGATCTCGCCGGCAAAAAACAGACCGTTTATCAATTTGGAAGCCATGGTCGCGGGATCGATTTCCCTGACCGAAACGCCGCCCCGTGTCACGATGGCTTCTTCGACCGGGCGTGGACGGGTGACGTGCAGTTCAAACGATTTGAGTACGGACACCAACGCGGCACGCTGTTCCCGGCTGATCTGATTAACCTTTGTGTTTGCCGGGATGCCGGAAAGTCCCACCACAACGGGGATCAGACTTTTTGGAAGCAGTTGATCAAGCGCGTTGGAAAAATCTTTATTCTGCATTTCACCAAAATCCCGTAAAATGCGTTTATCCAGCTGTTCCGGTGTCAAAGCGGGTTTCAGATCGATGACCGCCTTATACTGTTTTTTATCAAAATACCGCAGATGCGCCGAAGCGCTTAAAACCAGCGGACCGGAAATGCCGAAATGGGTAAACAGCATTTCGCCGAGTTCGGTGTAAAGCGGTTTCTTCTTCCCCACTTCAAAAACCGAAAGGGTAACGTTTTTCAAAGACAACCCCGCAAGCCGACTGCAAAAACCCTCGTGGCATTCCAGCGGCACAAGGGAACCGGTCGGCGGGATCACGGTATGACCGAGTTTTTCAGCCATTTTGTAGCCGTCTCCGGTGGAGCCGGTCAGCGGATAGGAACATCCGCCGGTCGCCAGAATGACCGCGTCGGCCGAAAGCGTCCTGCCGTCTTCGGTACGAACGCCGGTCACGGCACCGTTTTCGGTCATGATTTCAGCCGCCGTACCCGTTTGAATACGGCAATTTATCCGAACGGGGGAAACCAACGCGTCAACGATATCGACCGCTTTATCGGAAACCGGAAAAACACGGTTGCCGCGTTCGGTTTTCAGCGGTACGCCCAGCGATTCAAAAAAAGCCATGGTCTCCTGCGGCAGGAAGCCGGAGAACGCCGAATACAAAAACTTTCCGTTGCCGGGGGTATTGGCGATGAGGGTCGGCAGATCGCAGTTGTTCGTAACGTTACAACGTCCCTTTCCCGTAATCATCAGTTTCCGGGCAGGGCGTTCGTTTTTTTCCAGAACGGTGATCTCGTGGGGAATGTCCTTTAAGCAAAACGCGGCATTGCAAGCCGCCATCAGTCCGGCGGCGCCGCCGCCGATGATCACAATACGCCTCATCTATTCTGCCCCCGTTTCACCTGTAAATTCCTAAAATAATATTTTACACGATTTCTTCCGAAAAGTAAATAAAAAAGTTCTGTTCGCAAATACGGCTGATACTGAAATAAAGGTACAGAGGAACCCGAAATTTCCTCTGTAAACCGGGAATTGTTACTTTCTGACCATAGATGCAATAAGCCCAATCAAGAAACCAATAAAGCCACCGATGGCTATTGTTCCAGCAAACAAGGAAATGATTTCTACAAGATAGTTCATTCCGACCTGGGATATTATCTCGCATACTACATAAGTAACAAAGCATATTGCCACACCAGTTGTGTTCTTTCTTGTATTCTTGATCTTTATACCAATAATTGTTGCAATCACCAATCCAATTAGCATAAAGATAACACTATCAGAAGAAAACAGTTCGCCAAGAATAGGTAAATATCTCATATCAATCACCCCCACAAATTCTGATTTGTCAAACTGAAAACCTGCACCTATATCGAATTACATCACCGTCACTGAAATGCCTTATAAACGGTTTTACCGAAAACCCTATATGCGCATAAAATCCAACCGCTTCCTCATCCGTTTCGGCAATCAGAGTTTTCAAGTGCAGACTCCCTGCGGCAGAAAACATCAAAAATTTTCCAATTCCGTTTTTCTTGAATCCTTTTTTGACGGATATTCCGATAATCTCAGCAGAATCTTCTTGTGTCAATTTCAAAATGATGATACCTCTGTATTCATCTGATTCGACACAGGCAAAAATGCGATAGACAGAGTTTTTGCAAAATTCATCAATCTCGTCCGCGTATTTCCGAAACGATGCTTCGTACATGCATTGACCGTATATTTCAAAAGCATCCTGTGTTAGAATCCACAGATCATTTTCCATTTCTTTGATTTCCATTCTAACACCTCGGCAATTTTTGATCTTATATCCGCTTAACAGCCGGTATATCAGGCGGCTGTTTTACAAGTAAATGATAAAACAAATGAAAGCAAAAATCAACTGTCTTTACAAGAGAATCAAAAAAACAGGAGGGAATAAAAACCCTCCTGCCTTGTTCAAACGGTTATTCGGTTGTAAAATTCCATTTGCCGTCCGCAAAGGTGCATTTTACACGATCCCCGTTTTTGACTGATCCGTCCAGCAGTTTCTCGCTTAAAGCGTCTTCGACCGCGCTTTGGATCTTGCGGCGAAGCGGACGCGCACCGTAGACCGGATCGAAGCCCTTATCCGCCAGTGCAGCGACCGCGTCATCATCGAAATCGATCGTAATATTCAGATTTTCCAACCGTTTTTCCAGATTGCGCAGCATCCGGCGCGCGATCTGCTCGATCTCGGCACGTTCCAGTTTTCCGAATACGATAATATCGTCCACACGGTTGAGGAATTCGGGACGGAACGCCTCTTTCAGATCGGTCAGGACCTGCTCTTTCAGGTCGGTTTCATGATCGTCCGCCGACGCGCCGAATCCGAACGAGACCTTCTTTTCGGTGATCCGACGGGCACCGATGTTGGAAGTCATAATGATGACGGTATTTTTGAAATCGACCTTTCTGCCCTGCGAATCGGTCAGAATCCCGTCTTCCAGAATTTGAAGCAGTATATTGAATACGTCGGGATGCGCTTTTTCGATTTCATCGAACAAAAGCACCGAATAAGGATGGCGGCGCACCTGCTCGGTCAGTTGTCCGCCTTCGTCATAGCCGACGTATCCGGGCGGCGAGCCGACCAGCCGCGAAACGGTGTGCTTTTCCATATATTCCGACATATCCAGTTTGATCATACGGTTTTCATTGCCGAACATGGCTTCCGCCAACGCGCGCGCCAATTCGGTTTTACCGACACCGGTCGGGCCGAGGAAGATAAAGGATCCGATCGGGCGTTTCGGGTCTTTGAGTCCCACCCTGCCGCGGCGGATCGCTTTTGCAACGGCGGTAACGGCTTCATCCTGCCCGACAAGGCGTTCGTGCAAAACACTTTCCAGTCGGAGCAGACGTTCGCTTTCTTCTTCGGTCAGCTGAACCACGGGAACACCCGTCCAGCCGGAAACGATGGTCGCAATATCTTCGGGCGTGACCTCCCCGGAAACACGGTCGTTCTGTTCCTGCCAGGCGCGTTTCCGCTCGGTCAGTTGATCACGCAGTTGCTTTTCTTCGTCCCGCAAAGCGGCGGCACGCTCGAATTCCTGCGTATTGATGGCTTCATCTTTTTCCGCCGACAACGCATCAATTCTTTCCGCCAGTTCTTTCAGTTCAGGCGGTTCGGCACAGTTGGAAAGCCGCACGCGGGATGCCGCTTCGTCGATCAGGTCAATGGCCTTATCAGGCAAAAAGCGATCGTTGATATACCGTGCCGACAGTTTGACCGCCGCCGAAATGGTTTCGTCGGGGATGCGGACCTTATGATGTGCTTCGTACTTATCTTTCAATCCTTTCAGGATCAGCACGGTGTCCTCCTCGGACGGTTCGGCGACCGTGACAGGTTGAAAGCGGCGTTCCAGCGCGGAATCTTTTTCGATGTTTTTGCGGTATTCGGCAATGGTCGTCGCGCCGATCAGTTGAAAATCACCGCGTGCCAGCGACGGTTTCAGAATATTTGCCGCATCGGTCGAACCCTCGGCGGAGCCGGCACCGATGATGGTGTGTACCTCGTCCAAAAAGAGGATAACGTCCCTGGATTTTGTCACTTCATCGATCACGGCGCGAATGCGTTCTTCAAAGTCGCCGCGGTATTTTGTCCCGGCGACCATGCCGGTCAGATCCAGCGTAAACAACCGTTTATCCGCAAGGATTTCCGGAACGTCGCCCGAAGCGATGCGCTGTGCCAACCCCTCGGCAATCGCCGTTTTACCGACACCGGGTTCCCCGATCAGGCAGGGGTTGTTTTTGGTGCGGCGGCAAAGGATCTGGATCACGCGTGTGATCTCATCCGCGCGTCCGATGACCGGATCCAGTTTCCCGGAACGTGCCGCCTCGGTCAGATCGCGACCGAATTTTTCCAACGTAGGTGTTTGCCCTTTGGCTCTGCCGTGCGGGGATTTCGGATCGTGCAGTGAAGTGTCTTCCGCGGAAAAGCCCGCCGCTTCCAGCGCGTCATTTTTCAGTTCGTCCAGATTGACCCCGAGCTCTTTCAGAAAACGAACGGCGTAATTATCCCCCTCACCGAGGATGCCCAGCAGCAGATGTTCGGTACCGACGTATTTCTTTCCCATATCAGCACAGCCGACCATCGCGCTTTCAATGACCCGTTTGGCACGGGGCGTAAAATATTCGGGTGACAGACGGGTCGGCGTTCCGGCGCCGATCGAAGCACGGATCTGTTCTTCGATTTTTTCGGCGGTGACACCGCGCCCGTTCAGCACGCTTGCCGCCACCCCGCTGCCGACCTGCAAAAGTCCCAACAGCAAATGTTCGCTGCCGATATACGTATGACCCAATTCACCGGCAGACGTAATGGCAAGATTCAATACTTCCTGCGCTTTTTCGGTAAATCCGTCAAATTGATATTTCATTGGTTACATTCAGCCTCCGTCAATGGGACGCCAATGATTCCCGCATCAGCGTTGCCCTGAAAATATCGCGTTCCTGCGGTGAAACGGGCCCGCATTTGCGCGCGATCATATTCGGCTGCCCTTCGATCAGCAATTGCACCGTTTCGATCGTTTCGGGCAGATAACCCATGCTTTGTCCCAGTTTTACACGGGACAAAAGCTGCATCATTTCTTCACTTGTCATCAGCCGCGCCTGCGACAGAACGCCGAATGACCGCATACAACGGTCTTCCAGCACCGTTTTGTCGGTCGCGTTTCGTTCGGCACGTTCCTTTTCGACCAGTTGAAGCGCCAGCGCCTTGACGTTTCTGATCAGATCCCGTTCGCTGACACCCAGCGTCACCTGATTGGAAATCTGATAAAAAGACGCGGCGGCTTTGCTGTTTTCACCGTACATTCCGCGCACCGTAAAACCGACTTTCGCCACCGAATTTGCCAGCGTGTCGATCTCGCGGTTATTTTCGATCAGCGGAAGATGCAGCATGACCGACACACGCAGTCCCGTACCGACATTGGTGGGGCATTCGGTCAGATAGCCCAATTCACGGTCAAAGGCAAACGGTAGTTTTTCACCCAGCAAACGGTCGATTTCCGCGGCGGTTTCGTACGCCTTTTCGGGTTGTAACCCACCGGCGAGCACCTGAATGCGGATATGATCTTCTTCCCCGATCATAATGCAGATACATTCATCGGGGGAAATCAAAATCGCGCGTGAACGGGTATCCGCCACAAAATCCGGACTGATGATATGCCGCTCGACCATGGCGCGGCGTTCCACTTCCGGAACATCCTTCATATCAATATATTTCAGCGTTTTCGCCATGGGCAGATCACTTTCCGTCAGCGCCTGCCGGACACGGTCGTTCAGACTGTGCCGCTGTTCCTCGTTCATGCTTGAAGGAAACGGCAGATCGTTGAGATTTCGCGCCAGACGCACACGGGTACTGATCACCACGTCGTTTTCGGGAAAACTACCCCGATACCATCCGCTCATGCGCCAGCACCCCCTTCCAGACTTCTGATCTCATCACGAACACGGGCAGCTTCTTCATATTTTTCTTCCCGGATCAGTTCCTGCAACCGGGCACGCAAAGATTCCGCCGTCGGTTTCTGCGCGGTTTTTTCTTCTGCCTGATTCGGCGTTGTGCCGACGTGATGCTTACTGCCGTGCACCCGTTGGATATACGGCAAAAGCCGGTCGTGAAAAGTCCGGTAGCAGGTCGCGCAGCCGACCTTGCCGGTAGCGCTGATATCCGAAAAGGTACAGCCGCATTGCGGACAGGTCCTTTCTTCGGTTCTGGCAACCGTTTCCCCGAACAGCGGGGCAAACAGATTATCCAGCGGATCATGAGCGTCTGTGCCGTATCCTTCGGCGTGGGCGCACTGACTGCACAAATTCCATTCATGCGCGACCCCGTTGATGACGGTGCGGATATGGGTCGTTGCATGGTTTTTTCCGCATTTTTCACACAACATTTTCCGGACTTCCTTTCCGACACTTAAATTTATCTTTGACAAAAAAGCGCATAATTATAATTGTGTCAACAGCATTTCTTTCAAAATCGCCGCGCGCAGGACGTCTTTCAGAATGGGCGGAACCTGGCGCATGACGTTCGTGGATACCGCCGCCCACAGCAATTTCGCGCTTTCGACCGTGATCAGTTGAGAATGCAGACAGTTTTCAATGACCACCCTTGCCGACAGCGCGTCGATAGAGTCGCCGATTGAATTGATCACGTGCATCAGTGCCGAGGAATGGCTCATCACCACCCGGCGGGTACGGATATATCCCCCGCCGCCGCGGCGGCTTTCGATAATATAACCGTGTTCCGGCGTAAAGCGGGACGACAGAACGTAATTGATCTGACTGGGCGCACAGCCGATATCGTTGGCAAATTCGTTTCGCTGGATCTCGGCCGTATGGGCTTCGGATTCATCCAGCATTCTTAAAATTTCAGAAGTAATCAAGTCGCTGATTTTCATATTTATCACCTTTTTGACCTTTCCTGACTTTAATTATAACCGAAAGTCAGGAAAAGTCAATAGGTTTTTGAAATTTTTATAAAAAAAGCGGGAGTTTCCTCCCGCTTACAAATCAAGACATTGGAATCATCAGCATACAATCTTCGTTCAGAACGTCCCCGATCTGATTCAATGACCGAATTTCCTCCACCGCGGCACGGTAGCGTCTGGCAATATCCCAGACCGATTCGCCCGCAGCCGCGAAATACAGTGTCATAGCGCCGCGGTCTTCCGCCGGAAGCGGCTGTTCATCGACTTGAAGATCGGTGATCAGCCGGCAGGGATTGGTGATCATGATCGGCGCGCGAATGGCCAGTTCGATCCGTATTTCGGCATGACCGTCACGGTCCAGTGAGTAATTGCAATTCCGCACCGTCACGACCGGAACGCAGGAAGCGTTTTCGGTCGTTTCGCACGGATATTTGCAGGAAAACCCGACCGGTTTTTCATAATATTCCGGTATTCCGCTTTCGCCGCAGACCAGCAGTCCCGCCATGACCGTTCCGCTGACGGTCAGTTCGGTTTCCCCGAAAGAGGCGGCGGCATTCTGCACCTCGCAGCAAAGGTCCAGCACTTCGGTCGGCGTACCGTTCGGAAAATCGAATACCGAACGGCAGCGGCAGCTTTCCTCCATCACACGGTCCAAGCGCTGAATATCGACCTCGGTCGGGGTCAGCGCCGTTTCAAATTTTCTGGAATAGGCATCGGTAATGACTTCCAGTTCCTTTTCGCAGTACGCCTTGCTGCAAATCAGCAGTTTGGCGTTCACGGCAAAGTTGCGGATCTCACCGCCCGGTTCTGTTTTCGGTTTGATTTCCAGCGCGGCAACACATACCTCCGCGTCGCAGGTGCATTCTTCCGTCGCGCCCGGCACTTCGATCAGCTGGCTGAACGGCAGGATCGCGCGAACGGTCTGCGGTTTACCCTCGGCCGGTGCGTACAGCATACGCAGGCCCAGTTCCCCTTTGACGATGTTTTTTCCGTTCAGCAATTTGCTTTCACGCACCGTAGGTTCGGCATCATAGCGCAGCAGTGCACAGATATCCGGCTGACCCTGCCCCACCGTGATCACATCTTCCAGCACAACGTATTTCTGTGCTGTTCCCATCGGCGTCGTTGCCGGAACGGTACTGCGGCGCAGTTCCAGCTGCGGATCGTCATAATCCGCTAAAATTTCAACGGTCTGCCGCTCGCAGACACAAAGGGTCAGTTCGACCGCGCCGTGGATATCGATCTTTCTGCCGGTCACGGCCCGGCAGTTCATATATTCCACCCGTGCGCGGCAGTCTACCAAGGCGTTATCGGAAGTGATTCCGGTTTCAAAAGATTTAGCGAACGGAAACGGCTGTTCAAACGAAAAGACGCGATTGTTTTCGTCGGAATAAAGCACCGAAATGGTGACCGTTCCCTCGGGTGAGACCGTACCGCCGCTGACCGTTCGGGACGCGATACGCGCCACGGCGCGGCATTTTAGGATCTTTACCACATCGGGGCAGTAATCGGGCAGAAGAAAATCGACGTCGACCGGGATTTCCGCCGTATCCTTAAAAATTTTATTTTCGGTATATATTTCCGTTTTCAGTTTTTGTTCCATGCTTTCCACACTCCATTCATTACTACTAAATGAATATTCACGGACAGGCGGAAATATGCCAAACAAAAAAATCCCCACTGTGTTTCCACAGCAGGGATCAAATGTGTTATTCCAGTTCAAACGCGCCGGTATACAACTGATAATAGGTTCCTTTTTCTTCGATCAGTTTCTCGTGGTTGCCGCGTTCAATAATTCGTCCGTGATCCAGTACCATGATCACGTCGGCGTTTTGAACGGTTGACAGACGGTGCGCGATTACAAAGACCGTTCTGCCCTCCATCAGTTTATCCATACCCTTTTGTACGATGGATTCGGTACGGGTATCGATGGATGACGTAGCTTCATCCAGGATCATGACCGGCGGATCGGCAACCGCGGCGCGTGCGATCGCCAGCAACTGACGTTGACCCTGCGACAGATTGGATCCGTTATTGGTCAGCATGGTATTATAACCGTCCGGCAGACGGGTGATGAAATCATCCGCACCCGAAAGTCGGGCGGCGTTGCGGCATTCCTCATCGGTCGCGTCCAGTTTGCCGTAGCGGATATTATCCATGACCGTTCCGGTAAAGAGGTTGGTATCCTGCAAAACCAGACCCAGCGAACGGCGCAGATCGCTCTTTTTGATTTTATTGATATTGATGCCGTCATAACGGATCTTACCGTCGGCGATATCATAAAAGCGGTTGATCAGATTGGTGATGGTCGTTTTACCGGCACCGGTCGCGCCGACAAAAGCGACTTTCTGACCCGGTTCGGCATAAACCGAAACATCGTGCAGAACGTCTTTTCCCTCTTCATAAGCGAAATCAACATCGGTCATACGGACGTCACCGCGCAGGGGCGTATAGGTAACTTCGCCCGTTTCGTGCGGATGACGCCATGCCCACTGACCGGTACGCTTTTCGCTTTCGGTCACCGTTCCGTCGGGTGCGATGGTGGCATTGACCAGCGTAACATAACCGTCGTCGACTTCGGGTTCCTGATCCATCAGCGTGAATACACGCTTGGCGCCTGCCAGCGCCATGACGATCGAGTTGATCTGTTGGGACAACTGATTGATGTTGCCGGTAAACTGTTTGGTCATGCTTAAAAACGGGATCAGCAGCGCAATGGTCAGAACCGTTCCTTCGCCCGTAAACAGGCGCTGTAAACTGATATTCGGTACTTTCAGCGCGATCAGCAGACCGCCGATCGTCGCACCCAATACGTACAGCACGTTCCCGATATTCATAATGATCGGTCCCAGCGCGTTGGCGTAAGCATGCGCCCGGAATCCGTCTTCATACAGTTGATCGTTGACCGCGTCAAAATCCTTTTTCGCGTTATCCTCGTGGCAGAAGACCTTGATGACCTTCTGTCCGTTCATCATTTCCTGAACGAAACCTTCGGTTTTTGCCACCGCCTGCTGTTGACGCATAAAGTATTTCGCCGAACCGCCGCCGATCTTTTTGGAAACCATAAACATAGCAAATACGCCGAGCAGTACGACCAGCGTCATCCAAACGCTGAACCACAGCATAATGGAAAACACCGTGGTGACAATGACAACAGAGGTCAGCATCTGCGGAAAACTCTGTGAAACCAGCTGGCGCAAAGTATCAATATCGTTCGTATAATAACTCATGATATCGCCGTGCTTGTTCTGATCAAAATACTTGATCGGCAGATTCTGCATTCCGTCAAACATCTGAATACGCAGTTTGGAAAGGAAACCCTGCGTGATATACGCCATCAGCTGGGTTTGCAGCGTGATAAAAATGATCGACAGAACGTACAGTCCGCCCAGGATCAGTACCAGCGGCAGGATTTTTTCCTTTGCGTCAGTCCAGCTGATACCGGATTTCGCGCATTCCTCGATCAGCGCGATCACCTTGTTCAGAAAAACAGACGGGATCGCCGAAACAGCGGAAGATACCAGAATGCAAAATGCGGCAATGGGTACCAGCACCGGATACGATTTGATCAGGATCTTAAAGACGCGGCCCAATGCGCCGAAATCAATTTTACGCGGAGGCATCCCAACGGGGCCCTTTGGTCTTCCCATACTCATTCTTCGGCACCCCCGTTCGTCTGCTGTTCGTAAATTTCGCTGTAAATATCACAGTTTTTCAGTAATTCATCGTGTGTGCCGATGCCGACGATTTCACCGTTATCCATAACGATGATCAGATCGGAATGTTCGACCGATGCCACACGCTGTGCGATAATGATCTTGGTCGTGTCGGGCAGATAGGACGCGAAACCGGCACGGATCGCGGCGTCTGTCCGGGTATCGACCGCGCTGGTCGAATCGTCCAGAATCAGGATCTTCGGTTTTTTCAGCAACGCGCGCGCAATGCACAGACGTTGCTTCTGCCCGCCGGAAACGTTGGTACCGCCCTGCTCCACGTAGGTATCATACCCATCGGGGAAGGTACGCAGGAATTCGTCCGCCTGCGCCAGTTTGCAGGCCTCCACAAGTTCCTCGACGGTCGCGTTTTCGTTACCCCAGCGCAGGTTGTCTTTGATCGTTCCGGCAAAAAGCAGATTCTTCTGCAAC
>JAZUFP010000230.1:0-3359 GCA_045640765.1 Acutalibacteraceae bacterium | reverse complement strand
GGACCTGAATCCCGGTGATGCCGAAGCCGAAAAACATTTCAAAGAGGTCAATGAGGCCTATGAGGTGCTTTCCGACGGGGAAAAACGTGCCCGCTACGATCAGTTCGGTCATGCCGGGGTCGATCCCAATTTCGGTGCCGGCGGATTCGGCGGTGGCGGCGGGTTCGGTTTTGACGGATTCGGCGATCTCGGCGATATTCTGGGCAGTATGTTCGGCGGCGGTTTTGGTGGATTCGGCGGCGGTCGTTCCAACCCGAACGGCCCGCGCCGCGGTAATGACGCTTCCGCTTCGGTCAATCTGTCTTTTGAAGAGGCGGCAAAGGGCTGTCAGAAAACCGTTTCCTTTACCAAGATCGACAACTGTACCGCCTGTAACGGCACGGGCAGTGAACCGGGACACGATACAAAGACCTGCCCCGCCTGCCACGGTACCGGTCAGGTCAAAACGGCACAGCGCACGCCTTTCGGGGTGATCCAGTCCCAGCAGCCGTGCGGTCAGTGCCACGGAAGCGGTAAGATCATCGATCATCCCTGCCATACCTGCGCCGGAAAAGGACGTATCCGTCACAAGGTCGAAAAAACGGTCGATATTCCGGCCGGTATCGACGACGGTCAGACCATCAACGTCCGCGGCGGCGGTGACGCCGGTGCCAACGGCGGACCGTCGGGCGATCTGCATATCGCGGTCAACGTCCGTCCGCACCCGATTTTTGTACGGGACGGCTTTGACGTCTACTGCGAGATCCCGATCACCTTCGCGCAGGCGGCTTTGGGCGCGGAAATCACCGTTCCCACACTGGACGGCCGTGTAAAATTCCAGATCCACGAGGGTACCCAGCCGGGTGACGAATTCAAACTGCGCGGCAAAGGCATTCAGCGTCTGCGGTATTCCGGCAAGGGCGATCAGTACGTACGTATCGCGGTAGAGGTGCCGAAAGACCTTTCCAAGGCACAGAAAGAAAAATTAAAGGAATTTGACGCCGCTACCGACGAAAAGAATTATAAAAAGAGGAAATCCTTTACCGATAAGGTCAAAGACTTTTTCAAAGATTAAAAAAACGCCGTGTCGAAAGACACGGCGTTTTTGCGTTTGGGGTCAGTTTTCGGGAACTTCTTCGATCGGGATTTCGTCCGTTGTTTCTTCTACGGGCGCGGTTTCAGCGACGGGTTCAGCCGATTCCGCCACGGTGTCATCATCACAGAATTCGACCGTCACGGCAGTGTTTTTATTTTTGAAAAACTTATCGTTGATAACATCGTTGATTTTATCGGTCACCTTATCGGCAAGATCGGTGATCTGTTCTTTTTCCGGTTTGTTGAGGAACGTGATGGTCGTTGTCGGCTCACCCTGTTCGTCAACTTCTTTATTGATTCCCAACAGAAAAGATTTATAAGTCAGGTTTCCGCTTTCATCCTTCTTGAATTCAAAGGGGATCAGACCGACTGCCGCAACTCCGAGCAGGGCGCCGATCAAACCGGATTTGGCGTTACTTTTCATGAGAAAAACTCCTTTACAGTTTGTTGTATACAGTATACCATTTTTTTGCGAAAAAATCAATAGTATTTCATAACAAAAACGCTTCCGGAAATTTCCGGAAGCGTCAGGATCACGTTAATTGCCGGTATAAAGCTGATTGGCGTTGCGGCCGGGATTGCTTTTGCGGTGATGATGGTGGCGATGGATCACGCCCAGATTGTTTTCGCTGAAATGGCTGAAAATAAACGCGACGGCGAACAGCATCGCAAAGAAAACAAACAAATTGTCGGAAATATCGATCCCGTCTGCCCGTGTCGGTGTAACAGCGGCGGTGATCAGATTCGGAACCGTGTAAACAAAGGATAAATTACAGCTTACTAAACCGACCGTCAGCAATTTTTTGTAATTCAGATCTTTGTCGATGCCGTTGAATTGCTTGCCCATTTCCAGGAAGAACAGCAGCAGCGAGCAATCTACAAACAATGCCATTACACGCTGAATGGTCAGCGGCATGGCGTTTTGCGTGACAAAGCGGTTAATGAGGCGCAGGATGAACAACACGATCGGCACGGCAAAACACAGCGGCGGAATATTGAAGTCCTTGAATCCTCTTGTGGCATAGACTAAGAAAAGAATGCCGGAAAGAATACCGAATGCCTTGATCAGACCCGAAAGCCAGGCAAACGTGGAAACGGCGTATAAAGCATAGGACAGGCAGGCAATGCCGATCGCGATCGAAGCGGCCATCAGCCAGTAATTCATTTTCGGTGTGTTTTTCGGACATCTTCGTGTGAATGCGCCGATCACACCGCAGCCGATCACGATCAGGAAAATGAAGATCCATAAGACGTAACTGATCAGATTGTAGTTCATGGTTTCGTTGCTTTCCAAAGCCCGTCCCAACTCGTCAGTCGTGAAAAGCATCTGTATCAGACGCAATAACGCGTTAAACGGTGTCGCGATCAGAAAAATAAGCATGATGTGCTGATATTTCATTTTTATCACCTAAAAGAGAATAATATAAATTATAAATCCATATTATTATACTGCAAATTATGAAAAAAAGCAACAAAAAATTGCACTGAAATAATAAAAAGCGAGAAAATATGAGAAAATATATCTTTTTTGGGATCGTGCTGCTTCTGACGATGACGCTGATCCCTTTATCACAGCTCCAAACGACCCTGACCGTCCGGGATACGGTGGCGGCCTTTGTTCCCCGTAAGAATGACCGTCCGGCGCAGGCCCCGGTGTCCGGTACGGTTCGTCTGCGCCGGGTAAAAAGCGATACGGTCGAAACGGTGGACCGGCTCGACTATATCTGCGGGGTAGTGGCGGCGGAAATGCCGGCGGAATATGAAAAGGAGGCCTTGAAAGCGCAGGCGGTCGCCGCCGGTACTTTTCTGCGCCGCAGACTGACTTCCGCGGCGGGCAAGGCGTACGATATTTCGGATGATTACACGGTCGATCAGGCGTATATTTCCGAAGCGGAATGCCGGGAAAAGTGGGGCGAAAAAGCCGAACGATATCTTGAAAAGATCCGTTCCGCTGTTCGGGAAACAGAAAATGACACGGTGCTGTATGAGGGGAAACCGGCACTGACGGTCTATCATGCTGTTTCCTCCGGAAAAACCGAATCTTCCGCCGATATCTGGGGCGGAAAACTTCCGTACCTGATCCCCGTTTCCAGTGACGGTGACCGCCTGGCACCGAACTATAAGAACACGACCGTCTTTTCGGCGGCGGAATTGAAAGAAAAACTGAAATCGCTTGTTACTTTTTCGGGCAAACCCGAAAAGTACGTCGGTAAAGCCGTCCGTACCGAATCGGGCGCGGTCAAAAAAATTTGTTTGTGCGGTACCGTGTTGACCGGGGCATCGGT
>JAZUFP010000229.1:0-4133 GCA_045640765.1 Acutalibacteraceae bacterium | reverse complement strand
TCCGACTTGGACACGCGCAGGCAAATCTGGTGATCCTGCCCGGCGTATGGGCGGCGGATTTTGAGGAATTCTGCCGACTGAATCCGTTTCCCTGCCCCGTGCTTGAAATCGTGCGCGGAGAGCCGCTGACCCATGCCATGGGCGAAGGCGGAAACATTGTGACCGATATTCCGGAATATTTCATTTACCGCGACGGCGTTCTCTGTGAAAAGGTGCGGGACGCAAGCGCCTACTGGCAGGACGACTTTGTCGGTTTTCTGATCGGATGCAGTTTTTCCTTTGAAGAAGCTTTGATGCGTGAAGGCATTGAGGTGCGGCATATCGCCCAGGGCAGAAACGTGCCGATGTTCAAAACCAATATCCCGACCAAACAGGCGGGACCGTTTTTCGGCCCGACCGTGTGCAGTATGCGGCCGATGACTCCCGAAAACGCCAAGCGTGCCTACGATATCACGGTGAAAATGCCCAACGTCCACGGCGCACCGATCCACATGGGCGATCCCGCCGAGATCGGGATCGCGGACGTCATGAAGCCCGATTACGGCGAAGCGGTCGATATTTATCCGGGTGAGATCCCGGTATTCTGGCCCTGCGGTGTTACCCCGCAGGCGGCAGTTGAAAACGCCAAGCCGCCCGTTGTGATCACCCACTCACCGGGACATATGTTTATTACCGATATTGAAAACGCCAAGTTGAACGATTATCTGGAAGAACAGAAAAAGAAATAAACGAAAGAGCAAACGAGGGCAGACCCGACGGTCTGCCCTCGTTTTATCATTTGGTTATCAGATCACGGTCTTTACGCCCGGAATTTTCCTTAACGGCACCGTGATCAGCAATGCCGCGGCGAAGAATACAACGGACATTGCGATGAAGATGAGATAAGTGAATTGATACGGATTGAATCCGCACCACTTCATGGTCAGATGAATAAAGATCATGTGGATCAGATAAATGCCGAACGTACATTGATCGACCGTATCGACAAACCGGCTCTGCGGCACTTTCATTTGTGACAACAGACTGAAAATACCGACCGTCTGCAATATTACGAAAATCGACTGATAACCGAATAATTCGTATTCGATATCACCGATATACAACGATGTGCCCGTTGTTTGATACCAGCAGGTCAATAATCCAAGGCAAACTGTCGGGATGACCGTCAGCAGCCAACCTGCCGTTTTCGACAGCGGTTTTTTCATCAGCGCATATCCCAAGAACAAATAAACGGGATAAATGACGCCGGTCGGAATATAAAACCCCGGTTGAATACCAAACACCTTGATCAGCGGCAACAGCGAAATGAAAATGATCAAGATCACGATCAACGCGCCGATCTGGCGGTCAGAAGCCGATTTTGTGATCATTTTATAAAACGGCATCATCAGATACAGCCCGATCACCAGATACAGATACCAGACGTGTGCCCAACTGCCGCCGGTGACCAGTTCATACAGCCATTGCTTAAAAATCGAAGTATCCTCGGTCATCAGAAAATCAAAGATCTGAAAAATCAAGGTAAAGACCAGTAAAGCAATGACCATTCTTTTCGCATAACGGACCGTTTTACGGAACGGCAATTCCTTTTCGGGATTCAAAAGCAATGCGCCGGTAATCATCAGAAAACACGGAACCGTCCACATCAGCAGATTTTCAGCTGTTACCGTTACCAGCCGATCCGTCTTTGTCATCTGATCGGCGAAATAGACGTTGCTGGCAAACAGCGTGTGCAGTAAAACGACGCCGAAACACGCAATGATGCGAATATAGGGAAATTGTTTAATAGAAGTTCCGCGCATCTTTACCAACACATCCATTCGAATTGGGGGTTACGGGAGCAGATGATTTTTTCGGTGCCGTCTGCTGCGGTACCTGTTTTGCGGCTTCCGCCCTGGCCTTTGCTTCCGCTTCCGCTTTTTTCTTGGCTTCTGCCTTGGCTTTTCTCTTCGCTTCCGCTTCTTCGGCGGCATAATCGTCTTCGGTCTTTACCGCACGGATCTTATCAATCGCTTCCTTTTTCAAGCGAAAAACTTTTTCGGAATCGGTCGCCGCGTTGATTTTTTTTGAATACTCTTTTTGCAGGGCTTTGACCTTTTTTTCTTCCGCGCTTCTGTAAGTGTTTTCCCCGACCGCAGTCCGGATCGCGCTGATCGCGTCATCCTTGGCCTGTGCCAAAGCGACCTTTTGTTCTGCCGCAGTCATTTCGGCGTCGGTTTCGATCATGCGAATAGAGTTCATCGCGTTTTGGCGGATCTTTTCAATATCTTCCGCGTTTTTGGCTTGGTTTATTTCGCCGGTGGCCGTTTTGATGATGTCCTTGATCTCCGTTGCCCGTTCCGGCCGGTAATCCGTGTAATTTACGGCAGACGAAAGTTCCGATGCCGCTGCCGATCGGGCGGATTTCAGTTTACTGTAATGACCGAAAGCAAGGCCGCCGGATATAACAACGATCACAGCAATGATCGAAATAATAATTCCCTTTTTACCCATGGTTTCCCCTTAAATGTTGATCGTCAAACTTTGACTTAATCCTGAAATACGAGATAATCCGTATATTTCCACGTGCCGGATTTACCGTACCAGATATGATAGCCGTTCCTGCCGGTTTCGTTGGCAAAATCCGGATCGTATACCCGCCATTCCCCGTTCCGGTAAACCTGTGTCCAGGAGTGCGGATGGATATGGGATATAGTACCCTCAATCTGGCGGACGTCGTATCCGATGAGTTTCGCCTGAATATAGAAAGTCGCCGCCATTACAAAGCAGTTGCCGTGATTTTTCGTAAATCCCCTTATGGCGTATTTTTCGGACGATGTAGTTCTCCACGAATGCCCGTAATATGAAAGAGCGGCAGCGTTTTTGAAAGCCCGCCGCAGCGACCAGTTGGTAGCGTTCAATTTCTGAATGCCGTAATAATACGCCTTGCCGAGATAGCCGCGCTTCGGAATTTTCAAATGCTTGATGGTCGTATCCTTTGCTTGTTTGCCGGTCGACGGATAAAAATAATACGCGCGGTATTTACCGTTAACGATCAGTGCCTGCCATTTCGTCGCAAGAACGCCTTTGCCCAGTGAATAATAGGTCGCACCGTTATAGGAAAAGAATCCTTTTGATTTTCTGATGCCGTTTTTCGTACTGAGAAAATACAGCTTCCCGTCGAACTTTTTGACGCCCTTTGCTATGATACCGTTACCGTAAGAATATCTTACTTTACCGTCATCGCAGATAACCCAACCTCTTCGCGTATAATTCTTTCCGTTTTGCTTGAAATAATATAATCTATCGTTCCATTTACAAAGACCGGTCTTACGAATACCGGAAGTGTTGAAGAAATAATAATAATCCCCGATTTTGCGGACACCCGTTGCCATGACGCCGGAAGGATCAAAATAATACCGATTTTCATTGATCGTCCGCCAGCCGATCTGCATGACACCGCTCGTATTGAAATAGTATTTTTTGCCGCCGATCGAATAAAACCCGGTCACGCGGTAAAGATCGTTTCCGATATAATACTTTTTATCGCCCACCTGCAACCAGCCGGTTTGTAATACGCCTTGATCATCGGCATACATATAATGCCCGTCATAAGCGATCCAGCCGGTTTCCAGAATACCGCTGCCGTTAAAATAATACATCTGATTATTGATTTTCTGCAATCCTTTAAGTATCGCACCGTCCACGTAATAATAGGTATTACCGTCGGTTTTTACCCAACCGTTCAATACCTCAGGTTCCGTTTCCTGTTCTTCCTGCTGAGGTTCAGTCGGAATATCAGTGTTTTCGGTTTCAGCCGCAAAAACGACTGACGGTATCAAAAGCATCAGCACCACCGCACAAAAAAAGATCTGTATTGCTTTCTTTGTCATCCGAAATACCCCCTTTGTATCAAAATGAAAGAATGTTGGTATATTATATCACGAATTCTGTCGAATGTAAAGATAATATTTGCCATATTTCCGTATTTTGTTAATGCTCCGTCCCGTGCGGAAACCCATTTTCGATTTCGCACAACAACGGCAAAAACCGTCTCACATACAGTAAGACGGTTTTTCAGATATACTTTTACGTTATTATTTTTACGCTTTTTTTCCGACGGTGATCACTGCCGAAAGCGGGGCGGTGCTGTC
>JAZUFP010000228.1:0-6278 GCA_045640765.1 Acutalibacteraceae bacterium | reverse complement strand
CTTGAAATCGCCGCTGTATACCCATGACATTGCATATACTTCACCGGAAAATTCCGTAGTATCTTTTCGCGCCAGCGCCATAAACGGATTCAACTGGTGACCGCTTGAAGCACGGCGGCTTTCGACCGACGTAGAACCGTGGAACAGCGGATGACGTTCGACCGCGCGTTCACGCGCCCAATCCCCTTCCAGTGTGATCGCTTCAAAATCGGCACTTTCCAGATCCAAAGAAGCACCGGTAAGATGTGTGATTTTCAAATCGTGATCACTGACGTTACGCACAACCGTGCGGCGTGTGATCACGTTTTCCTCTTCAAAAACCGAATAATACAGATCGACCTCAAAACCGCAGTATTCATCCGCCAAAGTAACTTTCAACGTTTGTACGTCATCAACATTACGGTCAAATTGCGGCAGCGCATCCGCCAGCGGTTTTTTATCAAGAATTTCATGCGAAACATAACGAAGTTCATTAACGGAACGGCCGTTCTGATCCGCCACGGTCAAGGCCGGGCAGCGAAAATCACCCCGGCCTGCCGTCGGACATTCCTGCTGCAGCATATTAAGGGAAATTTCCGTTCCGTCATTCAAAAACAACTGCGGTGTATAAGAACGCATCTGGACATAGTTTATATAATTCATGTTTTGTTCCGGAATGCGGGCGCCGTAGTAGGTGTGGCGCAAAATACCTTCCGGCATTTTCTGCATGATATATGACGTTTGCGCTGTATGCAGATAAAAATATGAATTTTCAGAATCTATACGGATCATACTCTCATCACCCTTTATCAATTTTAATAAATTTTATCATATTTACGGATGTACTGCAAGAAAAAAATCCGCCGTTTGCACGGCGGATAATGATTATCCGACAATACCTGTCGAAGCGATACTGGCAATAAATTTCTTTTGCAGGATCAGGTACATGATCAGCATCGGCAAAACAAACAGCAGACACGCCGCCATAGCCGAGTCCACAATATTTTCGATATTGGAACCCGCACAGCTGATAAAGAAATCGTGCAGCGGCATTGCCATGGTCGGTGTAGTCAGGAACATCTGCGCATTGTAGAAATCGTTCCAGTGCCAGATGATGTCCAGCAAAGAAACCGTCAAAACGGCAACGCCCGAAGACGGAACAACGATACGCACGTACGTCTTGAACGGGCCGGCACCGTCGATCCAGGCGGCTTCCTGCAATTCTTTCGGCAGTCCTTTATAGAACTGCTGATAAATAAAGATACAGAAACCGGCTTTGATGCCAACGCCGCAAATGGACGGCAGATAAAAGGTCCAGACCGTATTCAACAAATGAAGTTGACTGAAATTGATATAATCCGGAACCAGCAAAACCGTATTCGGAACCAAAATGCTGAGGATCAGCATGACGCTCAAAATCTTTTTGCCCTTGAAATTAAAGGCGGTAATTCCGTAAGCGGCAACACCTGTCGAAATAATGGTAAAAATTGCGCTGACGATTTCGATATAAACCGACGCAAAAAATGAATTCGGCAATTTCAGCGTTTTGATCGCGCCTTCCATTGCGCTCCACGAAAAGATCTTCGGTACCCATTCAACCGTCGGATCGAGCGAGCTTCCGGGATCACGAAACGAGTGTGCCACCATAAACAAAAGCGGATACAGCAGAATATAACTGAACGCGATCAGAAAAACATACCGAAATACGGAAATGGCGATGGACGACGCCTTCTGTTTTGCCTTGTATCGGCGAATGGCGGCGGAACCGTCATTCGGCTTTGAAAAAATGTTATTTATATTCATGCGCATCACTCCCATTTCTTCATGAGGAATCGATTATAGATAAACAGGATAATGCCCATAACGATTCCTGCGATCAGGAAGTAAGCCCACAGCATTGCAGAACTCACATCATAACTCTGTGATTTGAACATAAGGGTGGTGATCTGTCCCATGACCGGGGTGTTCATAGCCGTAAACTGATCGATCATCGTATAGAACAGTACCAGCAGGATCACGTTGCGCAACATGGGAACTTCCATAAACCAAAGGATTTCCCAACGGTTTGCGCCCTCAATTTTACCGACTTCGTACATCTGTTTAGAAATACTTTGCAGGCCGGCTAAAAACAGGATGGTCTGCACGCCGCAACTCCAGATCAAGCTGAAAACATTGGACAAATAATCGGAAAACAGATTATTGATCGCTTCCGGCATATTCAACTGTGCCAACATACTGTTGAAGTCGATCATTCCGCCGTAAGCACTGGCCTGCGCACCGGCGGCGTCAGAAAACAACGCCATTCCGACCGTCGGTTCTTTCAGTACCGTCATGGTGACCGAATTGGCGATAATGACCGGCAGGAAAAATATACCGCGGAAAATCAGGCGGCCGCGAAATTCGGAATTCAGAATCAGTGCCAAAAACAAGCTTAAACAGACAATGATCGGCAGATCAATCAACATACCGACAACGGAATCACGCAGATTATTAACATAATCGGCATTTTTGGCGAATGCCTCAATATAGTTTTCAAGTCCGCAGATTTTCAGTTGCAATCCGTTGCGAATGGACACCTTTGAAAAAGAATACAGAATGGAACTGATCAGCGGAAAAAGAAAGAACACGGCGAGACCAATGATCCAGTGTGCGCAAAAGAAATAGCCGGCACGATCGCGTTTCGCTAACAAAGCAGATTTTTTCTGTTTCATTAACGTGTTCCCCCTTTCCTGAATTTCAAACTGTAAGCATCCAACGGACCGAACGGTGATTTTACCGAACCGTCGGTCAAATTGGTATAGGATACAACGCCGTTTTCATACGTTGTCCGGGCAACACCGTCTGTGATCTCATAGTCGGTGATCCGGCTGTCGCCGATCGCCTGATAAAAATCAGCATATTCACCGACCGCATCAACGATCTGTGCCTTATGGTCAGCATAGACCGAACTGAAAAGGTTGGTATGCGGCGTGCCAATATATCCGGTATCATATTTTCCGATCACCGTATATCCCAGACCCAGACCGCTGCTGAGCGCCCCGGCGACCGCCGCTTTATAGTCACCCGACAGATTCAGCCCTTCGCTGTACATCGGTTTATAACCGCGGAAGACGATCTGATAAAACGGAACGTACTCATCCACGCAGTTCAGATACTCCGGCGTAACGTCGACGTTAAACACCGTATCACTCACAACGGCCGCATACGCGTTCGCGTCATCCGCGGTAACGGCTTTCCCACGTTTCGCCAACGTATTCATAAACGAAGTCGCATCCTCGGCAACACCTTTTTTGCCGAAATATCTTACGTCAGCATAATCGGAATAGGTGATTTTTCCGAGCGAGGAAACATTGATCGCGTCAACACCGAGTCGATCCGCACGTTTGGAAAGTTTTTTGATGATCTTCGGCAATTTAGCGCGTGAAGCCAGATAGAATTCACCGGAATCTTCATCATATTCACGCAATGCCACACCGGGATAATACAGTTTCGACTTACTCATTGCCGCCGACTTTGCAACGCTGGTCACGGTCGTCAGACCGGAACCGCTTTGGTCAAAGAGGAAAGTTTCAAAATCGGTCGATACTAAGAAATGATTTTTCTGTCCCAAATCAATTACGGACTGATAATCTTTCTTTGAGCCGGATACGGAAGCAAAATCAAACCCACCGCAGATTTCCCCGACATCAATGCCGGACTCACCGAAGCCGGCCAACTGTGTAGCAGGATAAATACCGGTATTAGATTTCAGTTCTTTCAAAATCTTTTCGGTTTCCTTGAAACTCGTCATGCTTTTAGTGGAATAATACGGAATACCGCAAGTCAGCTGACGCATTTGAATATTGCCTAAAACGGTGACGGCATAAGGCAATTGCTCTGCCTTATCGGTCTTCTTCAAACCGTTTTTGATCAGATAATCACGGTAGCAGTCAGCCATTCCGATATAACCGGCATCTTTCCCCGAAAGCGGATAATACGCAACGGTGATATCGGCGTCGGTAATATAATCCGCCACGCGGTAATAAACTCTGGATTGCCAACCGTAATCGTCGGCGATAATATCACAGCCGCGCACGTAACATTTTGCGAAAACATTGGAATAACCGGTAATACTGTCCCCGGATTTAGCGGAAACGGTTACCAGACCTTCCCCGCTTTCAACGATTCCGAACAATGCCCGGTCATCGTTTGCCTTTACGCCGAAAACCGGCATTTTGACGCGTTCTTCATCAAAATACCGTGTTTCCAGTACACGGGAAGCGTCGGTCCCGTAAACTTCACCCGAATATTCACGGGCTTCATCAACATCGACCGTCGTTTTCATCAAAGCACCGTTCCCTGACGGAACAAAGACGTAGCCGTTTTTCGAATCGTTTTTGACCGCGGCCATAAAGGGTGCAAGAGAAACATCCAACAATTCGTAATTCTTGCCCTCGGTGATCTTTTCGGTATTGATCGAAACCGCAACGGAATCCTCACGCAGCACATACCGGACGGGAACGGAAATCTGAAAATTATCAAAACAGAAGGTGGCCTCGATTCCGTTGTCGACGGCAGTCGCACTGACGCTTCCGTTATGTTCCGATGAGAATTCCTTTGTTGTTCCCTCAAAGCAGGTCGGAAAAGCTTTACTCCAATCGGGTGACAGACTTTTCCGATCGATCACCTCAATGGTGATCGGCGAAAGAACATCCATATTAAAATCACGGTTTTTTTGCAGTGAATCATAGTAGTCCTGCGGCATAGTGCCCCAGACCTGACCGGTCGTTTTGGATTCCATCAAAACCGTTTTCCATGTATCGTCCCAAATCAGCTTATACTGATCGTTTTCCGCAACGGTCTGACTTTCCAGCGTTTTCGGTTCGACGGTTTTATAAGCGGCGGTCACGATTCCCTTTTCCTTACAACCGATAAGGCAACCCAAGCACAAGCAGGCGGCACACAAAAGTGACAGGTAACGAACAAAACGTTTCATCGGTACGCCACCTCCATGTACACAGAATAGATAAAGCTCCAGAATTGCTGCAGCATAACGACGATCATGAAAATAACGAATACGATCAGGATCATCAGGAACAGCGTGATCAACGTAGTCAGAATAAACTGTCCGAACGTATAATCATGGATCGTCATATTCGATACGATGATCAGGAACAACGTATAGATGATCGCAACGGTCACAATTCCGGTGATCAGTGCCTCGTCGTCATACGACAGGCAATAAGACAGCACCGTGACCAAAAGATTGGCGACGATCATCGGCATCAGGCAATATGCGGTCGTAATGAATATTTCGCCCAGACGTCCTTTACCCGACAACAGCGTTGATACCAGCCAGTTTGAGATCACGAACAGCAACACCAGACCGGCTGTGCTTGCCAGCGTGAAGAGTGCGTTATAGTTGAAAGCGTCCGCCGTACGGAAGAGGAATCCGGTTCCGGTCATGCGCAGAATCGAGGTGACCGTATACAGCACGACCATGACAACTGCCCACAAATAAGAACCTTTCTTCTTATTCTTGATTTCCTTGACGGAATCAAAAGGATGGATCGAAGTATGAAGCAGAACACGCAGTTTGTCGTTTTTGATCGCGGATTTTTCACTTTTTTTCAGTTGAATGCCAAAATAGAAAAGCAACACGATCAACACGACCGCAAGAATAAATATCCAGACAAAATTATCTTTCAAAAACTCTTTGCGTACCTGCTGGTATGCTGAATCATAGGTAACGTAATCGTATGCCGACTCGGCGTATTTCATTGCCTTACCGTATTCCCCATTCGCATAGCAGGCGTGTGCCAAACCGCGATATGCGAAAATGCAGGAGGAATCTTCGGCATTGACCTCATGCCAGAGATTTTCCGCTTCAGCGTAATTACCCTGCAAATACAGTTTTTGCGCGCGCTGTGCTTTTTCGCCGTAGGGTGTGATCTTAAACTCGGTAATACTGCAAAGTTCGGAATCAATAACCAGAACTTTATCTTTCATCAGCGTCATAGACAGCGGATTGACAAACAGACCCAAACGGTCCCCTTTTGCGCCGCCGCCGCCAAACGCGGTGATCAGATTACAGTCAATGTCATAGACGTAAACGATGCCGTACGTGCGGTCCAGTGCGAAGATAAATCCGTTATCATTGATGCCGATACTGCCGAAATTCTGTACCAGGCGTTTATCCCATGTTGTTTCCACGTGGTTTTCCAAAAACATATAGCCGGTAGCCGGTTCGCTTTTTCCCTTGTTTCTGCGATGCAGCAGTACGTTTACACCACCGGGACTTAACTGCTGGATCTGTCCGG
>JAZUFP010000227.1:0-6201 GCA_045640765.1 Acutalibacteraceae bacterium | reverse complement strand
CTTCTGCCTGAGAGTCATACTTTCCGACCTGGAAAATAAACTCATCCGCATCCAGCGCCGCATAACCGCCGGTGACCGTGGTGGTGTCCTTATACTTATAAAGACGGACACGGTTGGTGTTGGTATTATTAAGACCGAATGAACTGCTGTTATAACGGAGGTAGTAGGAATCGAAATTATTGGAGCGAACCGCGTACTTACCGTCACCGTCCGAAGCGATCTTCCACAAACGGTAATACGAACTGCTGTTACCGGTGGTCAGCGTGTTGCTGTTATTCGCGCGGCGCAGATAGGTGTTGCCGCTGTGAATATAATAATTGGAATAACTTGCGACCGGATCGGTATACAACTGCAGCGACTGGGCAGCGGTGTTCTTTCCGCTCTTGATCGTTGTGCCTCCGTTATACCAAGTATAAGTACGGTTACCGTAGCCACCCGAACGGGTGCATTTCAGATCAGTGACCAGAATATACTCGCCATCGTCTTCATAATAATAACCTTTATTATTATAATCCGAATAACTGATCGTAGTATTGGAACTGCCGCTCCATGTAACCGTGGCCGCTTCGGTAGCAGTGGTGGTCGACTCGTTACCGTCAATCTTCCACTCGTAATTACGGGTCGAAGTCTGTGCCACGGTGTCGTTCGATGCCAGCGTGATGCTCTTACGGGCAAGATCGGTACCGAGGGCGTAAGCACTGTTCGGCGCGACGATTATGTATTGACTGCCAACGTCAACGCCGTTGGTGTCGAGTTCGTAATTATAGACCGTTTCGCCGGGAATCTCGGTCCACTCCAACTCGTTCATTTCAGCCAGATCGTACACGCTGAAATGGGTGGTGGTAAAGGTCGCGAAACCGTTGGCGACGGTGGCTTCCATATCGGTCAGCGTACCGTTGTTTTCGTAGAACACGCGAACCTTATCCGCGGCGTAACCGGCAGGAACCGGAATGGAAACGGTGGCTGTACTGCCTTCCGTAAAGCCGGTCAGCGAAATATCGTAAGACACATAACGCTTGACGCCGGTGAAAGTCTTATTCGCGGAAAGCGCGGTGACCGAAAGCGCATTGATCGCCGGAGCGGTAACCGAAATGCCGGTAGCGGCGTCTTCCTTCGTAACAGAGGTCGTTTCCGGTATAGATTCGCCGTCTGACAGCGTAACGGTATACGGGCCGGTGACCACTTTTGTATCCAGATCGTCGTTCAGTTGCGTGGTGCCGGAATGTTTCAGGTTTTTGGCGCCGGCACTTTTCAGATTATGGGTGCCGTTGGCGTCATAACGCTCGATCGTCATGGTATTGCCGGTAATGGTAAAGACCGACATGGTTCTTGTACCGTCAACACCGCTGGAATTGGTATAAGAATTATCACTGCCCGGTTCATAGTCGGTATAATAACCCGTGAAACCGGCGTTCATGTAGGTGAAGCTGAGCGGTTCGCTCGTATATTCGGTCTTGCTGCCGTTCTTTGCCACAAAGATGCTGTCACCTTTGGTTTTGAACATGGCGGCGCCGCCGAGATAGTTATCCCATCCCTGCGAATGGTTATGACCGTACAGGAAAACGATGTTCAGACCCGCCAGACCGGCGTCATACAGCACGTCGTACAGATAGCGGCCGTATTTACCGTCACCGTCCACTTCGGTACGGACCGAATAATGGAACGGAACGTGGGAAGCGACAAAGATCGGTTTCGTGTAACCGGCGCTGATCTTGGCGTTCAGATAAGTTTCCAGATTCGCGGCGGTCTGCTGAATGACCGATTCACTCATGCGGACGTCCGAAGCGCTTGACCACTGGAAATCGTTTTCATTGATAACGAAAACGCCGTAGTCATCCGTATCATGCGCGCCGGAAGCGGCCAGTTTATTGGAAGTGCTGGGCGTCTGCTGATCGTGGTTGCCCTGAACGAACACTTCGTTGACATTACTGCCGTAAATGCCTTCGACAGCACCCTGCAACGCCGCAACACTGTTGGCGATATTCGGGGTCGGCAAGCTCTTACTGTAATCTCCGCAGAAGACCAAGCCGTTCGCTGTCGGGTGATTCGCGTAGACCCGGTTGAGAATGGCAGTGACGTTAGCGGCACTGTAACTGTCTCCCCTGGCGTCCTGAAAATCAGAACCGGCGATCACGACAATTTCGCTTGCGGTTTCGGCAAAGGTTCCGACCGGGCAAAGACCGACGATCATTACGATTGCCAACAAAACTGCAAACACACGTGAAATGGTTTTGTTGTTCATAATTTCTCCTCCTTAAAAGTGATGAACAAACTTGCTACCTTTCGGCAAAATAATCTTTCGGCGGACACGGCGAAAAGCCGATTTCCAACCGCCTTTTGCGTATGATTTGAAGCGCGAAAAACACCTAATGCTCCATAATACACGCATAATTATAATTATTATACCAAATTCAGGCAAAAAGTCAAGATAAAAAAAGCACAAAAAAGCTGAAATTCAACAACTTTTTTGTGCAGTTCGTACATATTGTCTGCCGGGTTATGTCAACCGTTTTCGGCAAGAATTTTCAGATCACGCAGCTTCTTTAAGAACGCTTCCATGTCGGTGCGCGCCTCGTTTTCCGAAACGTCGTATTCACGCAGAATTTCCGCCAGCAGTTCGTCTTCATTCTGCGCCGCCGGGATGTGCTCCCACAAAAAAACGCCCAGTTCGTTCAGCAAAATCAGACCGTTCATATCAATGGCGTCCTTCCCCACCGGCACCAACAGCCGGTCGCCGGCAATATCGCGCAGGACAAACTCTCGTTCGATTTTCATGTTTCCGTTTCCTTTCCGTTCGGGGCAGACGCGCCCAGCATTTTCAGATAAGCCGCCGTGGTTTCGCACAGATAAGGCGGTGCGGTGCGGTACGAACCGGTTTCGGCAAAGCACGCCGCCACGCAGACCGGGCAGATCACCCGCGCGGGGCAGGCGGCGCATTTCGGCGGCAGATACAACTCTTCCGAAACACGGCGGATCTCCGCCCAGGCGGACGAAAAACCGACCTTCCGGACGTCGACCTGCGGCTGTGTCATCATGCCGCAGGGAGCCATTTTCCCGTCCCACGTCATCCAGAAAGACGACCGTCCGGCACGGCAGCTGATATGTTCATCCGGCTGATCCATACATTCCTTTTCCGGATCGGCGACAAAAACGCCTTGTTTTACCGCACTGGCACGCGCGGCAAACTGTTCTGCAGTATAGCGCAGGCGGTCATTTTCCACCATTTCCCGTCCCGCCTGTTCGGGCAAGAAACGGTCATACGGCTCGAATTCGTATCCCCGGCGAATGGCGGGAAACATATACGCCGTTGCCTGCACACGCGCGCCGCATTCTTCGGCGACACGGTACACATCCGCGATATCCACCGCGTTGGACGGTGTGGCGGAAAAATTCAGTTTAACATTGATCCCCTTTTCACAAAGGGCACGGATCGCCCACATCGCACGTTCATACGCCGAAGCGTCACCGCACAGCCGGGCATACGTTTCGGGGGATCCGCCATAGAGCGAAATATTGATCCTTGTCGGCGCGTCCGCCGCCAGAAAATCCACCATTTCCCGGTCGATCAGCGTTCCGTTGGTGTTCAGTGAGATCATCAATCCCAATTTTTTCAAGCCCGTATAAATTTCTTTGAACTGCGGATGGACCAGCGGCTCGCCGCCCGTCAGCAACAGAAACAGCATTCCGCGGTCGGCGGCTTCCCTGCCCCAGTCGAGCCACTGCTCCGCCGGGATCAAACCGCCGTTTTCACGGACGTACTGCGGATCTTTCCGCACGTAACACATTTTGCAGTTCAGATTACAGCAAGGTGTCAACTCAAAATTACCGGCAAGCGGTACCCCCTTGATCCTTGCGCGATTATGCAGATACCGGTTCAATTCCGGTTCGCTGTAATTGGTAAGATCAACTGCCATTTTCTATCCTTTCCGGAACTTCTCCAAAGCTTCGACCGAGCGTTCGTCCATCGTTGCCGAAAGACGGTAAAACGGCACTTCCGCCGCCATTTCGGACAGCAGATCGGAAGCCAGGATGATATCCTGCGGTTTGGCGGTATCATACGCCAACTGCGGCAATACCGCCTTGACGATCTCGACCCCGTTCAGACGGGTGATTTCCGCGTTGCCGCGATCCAGTACAACGACCGCGTCCAGCGGTGCCGTTACGTTTTTACAGCAGCCGGAACTGCCGCTGTAAAAAATGCCGTTTGCCGTAAAACCGGCATCGGTTTTCTGGATCAGGGCGCGATCCCCGTTGACGATTTGCGCGCCGCGGTATTTTGCCCACAGATTCGCCTGCGTGGATTTTCCCGTTCCGCTCGGCGCAGTAAAAAGCAGGGCTTTTTCCGCGCAGACCACATACGAAGCGTGCAGAACGGCGCTGCGGTATTCCAACAGCACGGAGCGCAGATTTTTATCTTCCAGCAGCCACGGAATGATCGGATCTTTACCGAACGAATCATCGGTTCGCACAACGTAATCCGGCTGTCCTTCCGCGCAAAGAAAAGCGTCGAATTCCGCCGGCATCCGAAACGGCACCGAAGAATCCACGGCAAACGTAAAATTCCCCAGACGGTACTGCTTACGAAACATAATCCACAAACATCCAGCGGCACCGACCGGGATCGTAATGACCGTCGTACAAATTGACCGATTCCCCTGCCAAAAGGCCTTTTTCCAGTGTTTTGCGATAGGCGATCCCGCCGATATAATAACTGCCGTCCCACCGTTTATAACAAACGTGCATCGGCCCCTTTACATCCGCCGAAGTTTCGTTTTTCACGGCAATACTGTACGGTTTTCCGGTGACGGAAAACAGATTTTCATGCATCAGCGGTTCACTTTCAAACCACAGCGGCGAATAGGGCACGGAAATCGACCAGCTGCCCTCTTTTTCAGAACAGGTCCTGCGATTTTTTTCCTGCACGATCACCGTAGCGGCCGGCGGCAGAACACTGATGTCAAACGTATACGTCTGCCCCCCGCAGCCGAGATTCAATTCCGCGAACTGCAAGGTCTTTCCCGTGTTATTCTGAAACGCGGCGGTAAAGACCGAATCGATTGGCTTGTCACTGCCGTCTTCGACAAAAATACCGCCCATATTTTCGGCACCGGTCACACAAATTCCTTCAAAATTCATATCCACCAGTTTCGGATAATCTTTTTTAGACGGAACGGCGGTTTTCTGCTGCTGCGGCGCTTCGGAAGCGGTTGGCTTTCCGGATTTTTGATCCGGCGATTTTGTCCACGGACGCCACACCGCCAAAACGATCACGGCGGCCAGGATCACGCCGATCAACGCCACAAAAAAACCTGTTTTCTTTTTCACAAAAGCACCGGCTTTCATCAAAAAAATAACAAGTCCGCCCCTGCGGGCAGGGCTTGTTTTGAAATCAATTCAACCTGCATATAAATTCAAATACGCTTATCAAATATATTATACACGGATTCACAATGTTGTCAAGAAGAACGCCTGAAACGTATCTGTTTTTTCGCCGTTATCGGTCAAAATCATTGCTATTCCGACACGAAGTGCCGAAAAACTATATATAATGAATAAATTATTATTTCATTTGCAAATAAACTTGAAATACGTTGCTTTATGTGGTAAACTATATGGTAATATGGATATTTATGTTCGGAGGGCATTTATGAAAGACATCCACTGCCATATACTGCCGACGGTCGATGACGGCGCGGAAGATTTGGACGAAGCAGTCGAAATGGCTTTTTTAGCTGCCGGGCACGGCACCCGAACGATCATCATGACACCGCACAGCAATCTGCCGGAAACCGACCGGAAAAATTATCGCAGTTCCGAATTATCCGATCATTTCCTCGCCCTGCAAACAGCGGTAAAAAACGCCGGAATCGATCTGGAACTGCTGCCCGGTGCTGAAATTTTCGGTACACCGGAAGTGCCGGAACTACTGCGAAACGGAATGCTGCAAACCCTTGCCGATTCCGAATATCTTTTGATCGAATTCTTTTTTGATGAGGAACTGGATTTTATTGATGATATTCTTTCGGCGATCGTTGAAGAAGGTTATCATCCCGTCCTTGCCCACCCCGAACGGTACGACGCCGTTCAGCATAACCCCATGATCATTGAACGCTGGTTCCGCGAAGGGGTCGTTATTCAACTGAACAAAGACAGCATTCTGGGGCGGCTCGGTCCGGCGGCCGGACGTACCGCCGACTGGAT
>JAZUFP010000226.1:0-4730 GCA_045640765.1 Acutalibacteraceae bacterium | reverse complement strand
GGCTATACCACGGCGTACTGCAACAATATCGCGCATCTTGAACTGGCACGCCGTGCCGAAATGAAGATCATGGGCGGCATCGGGCTGAATATTGCCAACGCCATGACAGTGCAGGTGCTAAAAGAGGCGGGGGCGACAGCGGTCATGCTGTCTCCCGAACTGCTGTTGAAAGACGCGGCAAACCTGTCCGCCGCCGTGCCGAAAGGCGTTTTTGCCTACGGACGTCTGCCGCTGATGCTGACCCGGAACTGCCCGATCGCCAACGGGCGGGACTGCGCCGGATGTGACCGGAAAGCCGCGCTGCGTGACCGCAAGGGAATGGAATTCCCGGTGCGCTGCCGCATGGGCTTTTCCGAGGTGCTCAACGCGCTGCCGGTATATCTGGCGGACCGTCTTTCCGAAACGGTCGGCATGGATTATCTGCTGTTGTACTGCACCGATGAAAGCCCCGAAACGGTGGCAAAGATCATTGCCGATTACCGGAACGGCCCCGCCGGTGATCCGCCGTATACCCGCGGACTGTATTACCGTGGCGTACAGTAAGAATAAAAACCGCAAAAAACGACCGTGGAAGGGATTTCCTTCCGCGGTCGTTTTGTTGTATACCGATCAGTTGAAACCGACGATCTTCTGAAAAATAAAGTACCCGTCCACCACGATCTGGCGGCCGAATCTGCCCGGCAGGTGCAGTAAATGCCCCAGCGCGCGGCGGCGCAGTTTTTTGTAAAGCGTGGGATTCTTTTCTTTGATATAGTTCCACAGATCCGCCTTTTTTTGCAGGTCTTCCTTTGTGCCGGAACGCATCAGCAGCACCGAAGAAATGGTGGTCAGGATTTCCAGATAATTGAACATATACTGGCGGCATTTTTTGTCCGGCACGGACAACAGGTCCACGTCGTCCAGCATCCGCCGGTTGACCAGCAGATGCTGATCCAGCCGTTTCAGCAAAACGCTTTCATGTACCGACTGATCCTCCCGCCCGATAAAGTAGCGGTAAAGGTCCACGTCTAAATAGTAAAGCGTTTTGACCAGCGGCAGCGGTTCGTATACATATATATTATCCACGTAGAAGGTGTGCTTCGGCATGACAACGCCGCTTTTCCGCAGAATATCGGTGCGGTAAAGCACGGCGTGCATCATCATATAATTGCCGACATGGAATTTCCGTACGTCGCCCCAGGTAAAGACCTCTTCGGTCGGCAGATCGTTCTGCCGCATGACCTTTTTGTGTAAAGCGCCCTGCTTTTCGTAAACGTAGTTTGCCAGCATTAGATCCGGCGCGTTGTCCTGCGCGACCAGCGTTTCCATGCGATCCAGCACGGTCAGAAAAGCGTCACGGTCAAGCCAGTCGTCACTGTCAACGACCTTGAAATAAACGCCGGCGGCGTTCCGGATGCCGGTATTGACGGCCTCGCCGTGTCCGCCGTTTTCCTGATGGATGACACGGATGATGTCGGGGTATTTTTCGGCGTAACGGTCGGCGATCTCGGCGGTGCTGTCGGTCGAACCGTCGTCAACGATCAGGATCTCGATCCGGTCGCCGCCGCATAAAACGGACTCGATGCAGTTTTCCATGTACGCTTCGGAATTATAGCACGGCACGGTGACCGTAAGCAACTTCATGATCTCATCTCCTGAACGGTGTGGGTGATTCGCATACAGTATATCAAATACGGGCGGAAAAATCAAGTCGGCAAAAAATTGTTAAAAAATAAACAAATTATGCTTGCAAAATGTCGAAAGAGGTGTTATAATAAAGAAAAAATTGTAAAATTTGCACAAAAAAGGAGTGTCGTTGTGAAGAAGTTATTAACAATATGTATATGCTTTGTTTTGCTCTGCACACTATATATGCCGATTTCGGTATCCGCGGCCACTTCTTATATCCGCACGGTCAATATTACCTATAACGCCGACGCACTGATCTGCTCGCCGTATCTTACCGAAGGAAAACTGAGTGAACGGGTGTGCGAAGAAACGGTTTTGGTACCGGCTTCCAGCGGTGCCGAACTCGACGATTATTATTCCTGCCTTGTTTATAAATGGGGATCGGAGTATATCCCCACCATCGGATCGACCGCGAATATTTCCCCGAACCGGGAATATTATTTGCGGTTCTATTTGACTTACGCGGACGGCTATGCCTTTAATTATCTTTCCCTGCCGTCGGTCACGGTCAACGGAAGAAACCCCGCGGCGGTACAGTGGTTCAGTCTGACCCACCGGTCGGTGTGCGTATACGTCAGATTGAATTATGACGCCGAGACCCCCGTCGCGACCGCCCTTACGCTGACCGAACACCGCAAAATGCTGGTGCGCGGCACGTCCTACCGGTTTACCGCCGTCATGGAAGGCAATGACACGATGACCTGGGAAGTCAAGTATACATTCGATCCCGCGACACGCATTTCGTCGGGCGGCGTTTTGTATATCGGTTATGACGAGGGCCCCATGGTGCTTGTCACGGTGCGTGCCAAACACAATCCCGATCTGTTTGACACGGTGGAAGTTTACCCCATGAACGCCGAGCCGGTGGTACATGAAGTCACGGTCACCGATGCGCCCGAACAGGTGCAGGGCGGTCATTATTACTATTATCATTACGCGTTTTCCGGCACGGCGGAAGATACCGTCACCTGGACGGTATCGGGCGGAAACGGACTTTCGTACATGGAAGAAAACTGTCTGCACGTTGATCTGAACGAAGCGGTCGGCACGGTGCTGACCGTTACGGTGACCTCAACCGCCGACCCGACCAAGTCCGACACGGTACGATCGACCGTTGCCGCCAACCCGACGGTCACGGCGGTAACGATCACGCTGGACGAAGACGTGCTTTGGGCGGACAACGGCGTTTCGGGCAAGGAGATCTGCGCTTTGCTGAACGATTCGACGGTCACGCTGGACGAAAACACCGTATTTCTCGACGTTTCCTATTCCCGTCTGATCAAGACGGAAAACGGCGCGGAAATGCCGCAGACGACCTTTGATAATCTGACGGTCGGAAAGAACTATTACCTGGTGCTGAATATTGAAAACGAAGACGGTATTTATTTCAATGCCGCGCAACTGCCTGCGGTCACGGTCAACGGTATGCCCGTCGCACGGGTGGAATGGTATGACGACGCCCGGGCGGACGGTTCGGTCAACGTATACATACCCTTTACCGTCCATCGGTTCGGGGACGTGAACGCCGACGGTACGGTGGGGGAAGCCGACGTTGCCGCGCTGCGGTCGGCGATCGAACAAAACGCCGCCGGCAACCGTTATGACCTGACACGGGACGGCGCGGTCGACACCGACGATCTGGACTGTTTTTATGAAATGGTGCAGGAAATCAGCGACTTTTCGGGCGACGGTGCGCTGGATGCCGGCGACGTTATGATCATGAAGGACGGGCTGTTTGACGGATCGCAGGATCTGCGGCTGGATCTGACGCTGGACAGCGCAGTGGACGTCCGGGATCTGATCGCACTTAAAAAATTCATTATTTTGTCATAGTTTTCACAAATTCACACTTGAAAATTCTGCTTTATATTATTATAATGGTATTATATTTTCTTATGAAGGAGCAGAAAACCATGGAAAAGAAAGTTTTAGTTGAAATTTCCGCGCGTCACGTTCACGTGACAAAAGAAGCTCTTGCCGTTCTTTTCGGTGAGGGACACGCCCTGACCAATAAAAAAGATCTTTCCCAGCCGGGACAGTTCGCCTGTGAGGAAAAGGTCACCATCGTCGGACCGAAGTCTTCGCTGAAAGCGTCCATCCTCGGACCCGAACGCGGCGCCTGCCAGGTCGAGCTTTCGCTGACCGATGCCCGCACGCTGGGTGTGACCGCGCCGGTTCGTGAATCGGGCGATATCGCAGGCACCGGTGCCTGCAAACTGGTCGGTCCCTGCGGTGAAGTGGAACTGACCGAAGGCGTCATCGCCGCTAAACGTCACATCCACATGACCCCGGACGATGCCGCCAAGTACGGCATGGTCGATAAGCAGGTCGTTTCGGTCAAGATCCCGACCGACGGACGCGCTCTTGTTTTTGACGACGTTGTCGTCCGCGTCAGCGAAAAGTTCGCGCTTGCCATGCACATCGATACCGACGAAGCCAACGCGGCGGCGGTACCGGGCAGCTGCACGGGTATTATTCTTGACTGATCCGATCGGATTATATATTCACGTTCCGTTCTGCCGCAGAAAATGCGCCTACTGCGATTTTTACTCGGCGGTGGTCACGGAAGAAAAAATCAATGAATACATTGCCGCCGTCACCGCGGAACTGAAACGGTGGGGCGGTGAATTGCGCTGTTTTGTGGATACGGTCTATATCGGCGGCGGTACGCCGTCGGTGTTGGGCGACCGTATCGAAGAGGTGCTGTCTGCGGTAAAAAGCGCTTTTCCGCTTTTGCCCGAAGCGGAGATCACGGTTGAAATGAATCCGTCGGACGATGCGGCGGTCTTTCTTTCCGTTGCTAAGCGGGGCGGTGTCAACCGTCTTTCCGTCGGTCTGCAAAGCGGCAATGAAGCGGAGCTGCTGACCCTGGGTCGTACCCATACCGCCGAAACGGCGCGAAAAACCGTTGCCCTTGCCCGGGCGGCGGGATTTGATAATATTTCACTTGATTTAATGTTGGGTCTGCCCGAAAGCGACCTGCAAACGCTGGGTGAAAGCATTGATTTCGCGCTGTCGCTTGCACCGGAGCATCTTTCGGCATACCTGCTGAAAATCGAGCC
>JAZUFP010000225.1:0-10439 GCA_045640765.1 Acutalibacteraceae bacterium | reverse complement strand
TATAACGGCGCTTACGGAAAAGACTGGATCGAAAAAGCCGCCGAAGAATTCGGCAAAGAAAAAGGCGTCAACGTTCTGGTCGAACCCTCTGCGGATCATGACTGCGGCGCGCCCAACAACCTGAAATCGGGCAAAAACCTTTCCGACGTTTACTTTGTCGGAACCACGACCTGGCCGACCTGGGTACAGAACGGCTGGCTTGAAAATCTGAACGACGTATACAACACCCCCGTCAAAACGTCCAAAGGCGATGTGAAACTGTCCGAATTCATGGATCAGGACCTGATCGGCAGATTCTATGCTGAAAGAAAAGTCGGCACGGGACAGGTCGCCCCGTGGGCCATTCCGTGGAGCGTTCTGCCGATGGCACTGGCTTATAACGCCGACGCGCTCGTGAAGATCCCGCACGTTTCGGGCGGTGCCGTTTCCAAAGAATCGGTCGATCCGTCCACCAAAAAGTGGATCGCGCCGCCTAAGAATCTGACCGAATGGCTGGCACTGTGTGACGACGTCAAAGCGTTCAAGAGCGACGACGGCAAAAAATACGCGCCGTTCGGCTGGACCTCGGTACATATGGAACAGATCCTGTACTTCATGCACACCTGGTGGGCACAGTATCAGGGCCTTGAAAAATCCAACATTCCGGGACAGGGCAGTTACTATGACTTCTGGAACTTCGGCAACAAAGACCAGGATACAAGAGGTCAGGTCTTCTCCACCTCCGTTTTCGACCAGAAGGGTCTGGCGGCAACGCTTGACAATATCAAGAAGCTGATCATTGACGATAAGAAACAGGGCTTTAAGAACAGTATGTCCGACGTCAACACCATGACCACGCAGGAACTGACCCGTGCCATGTACGCCGAAAAGAATACCGAAAGACCGATCATTTCCGTGGCGTCTTCTTTCGGTGAGGCCGAAGCGAAGCTGGACGGTTCCTGGGACAGTAACTCCGACGGCAAGCGCGATACCGACGTTCGCTTTATGAACATTCCGGCGCTGGACGGTCATGAAAAAGAAAATTATCTGTACTGCTCTACCGACGAAGTTGCGGTCGTTCCGTTTGCTTCCGAACATAAAGATCTGGCAAAAGAATTCCTGACCTTTGCTTTCAGCGAAGACCAGAACATCAAATTCACCATTCGTTCCGGCGGCGGTATCCGTCCGTTCAACTATGACGCAAGAGATATTAAAGACGATTCCTTAACCGATTATAACAAGAGTGTTTTTGATGTTTATTACACCAGCCGGAGAATTTCCGACTTCCCGCTGACCGCTTATAAGAACAAGCCGCTTTCGGTCTCTTTGATCTTCAGCTTTGAACATCCGCTTCCGTTCGGCGGTCTTGAAATGACTGCCGCCATCAACATGCTGAAAAAGGGATCGAACGGTACCGAAGTCATGAAGGAAGGCAAACGTCTGTTTGACGCGACCAAGCAGGATTACGCCAAGAAATATCACATGACCGAAGTAAAATAATCAAACGATTAACCGATACCGATTTGGAGGTATAACACATTGGGTAAGACCGGTAGTACGAAATTGAATACCCCGAAACGCAGACGGAGGCGCAATCTGTTTATTTTCTCTTTGCTGCTGGTGCCGGCGCTGCACTTTCTCATTTTCTGGGTATACGTTAATGCGGAGTCAATCTCGCTCGCTTTTATGCAGTGGGATCCGTTCGAGGCAAAGTATAAGTTTGTCGGTTTCCAAAATTTTATTGAACAGTTCAGACATTTGCAGGTACAGCCGGCGATTGTCAATATGTTCAAAAACTCATTTATCGCCATTCCCATCAACATCGGCTGTCTGGTCCTGGCGATCCTGATCGGCTACGCGTTTTCAAAACACGTGCCGGGCGAACGCGTATACCGCGTGATCTTCTATCTGCCCTCCATGATCTCGATCGTCATTCAGACCCTTTGTTACCGCTATATGTTTTATTATCAGAACGCCGGTCTGATCGGTCCGGCGGCGGCGGTGCTGAGAGCACTGGGGCTGAATTATAACGGTTGGGAAACGTCAATGGCCGATCCCGCGATCATTGCGCGGATATGGCTGCTGATCTGTATTTTCTGCGTCTGGAACAGCGCCGGTATCAATATTATCCTGATGGCGTCCGCCATGGCGCGCGTGCCGGAAGAAGTGATCGAGTCCGCCAAACTGGACGGGGTCGGTTTCTGGCGCGAACTTTTCCAGATCCAGCTTCCGCTGATCATGCCGACCGTCAGTATTTTCCTGATCAACTCGGTCATGGCGGTAACGTCGTTTGGTATGCATCCGATGTTGCTGACCGCCGAAAATATCGGGCATAACGGCGCCTTCGACACGGTCGGGTGGTTCATGTTCCGTATCGCGCCCGAGGCAACGCAGGGACAGTATGCGGGAATTTCCACCATTGGTCTGCTGTTGACCATCGCGGTATCCACGCTGGTCCTGATCGTGAAAAAGATTACTGATAAAATCACGCCCGACGTTGATTTTTAAGGATAGGGTGATCAACTTATGAACATTCGAAAAGGAGCGCTGAGGATCCTGTCTGCCGTCATTGTCGCGTTCGTCGCGCTGTCGGTTCTGACGGTTTCCGTTTCCGCGCAGGGCCCCGTTATCAAGGGGGAACCGGACGGTCAGAGTAAAACGACCGCCATGCAGGAACATTTTTATTCAGGCACACTTGAACCGAGTTTCACCAGTGATACCGTTTCGGTCAAGACCGATTCGTACGCCATGCATTTTGCCGGCGCTTATCAGTACGGTTCGGGACTGGTGCTGATGTCCTACAAACTGAAAGACTATAACCGCTTTACCTATTCCATGGATTGTCTGAAATCTAATGACGGCATGATCTATATGGGTTTCGGCGGCAAGAACGAATCGGACGAAATCTACAAATACGACGGTTGTATCTGTATCACAAAAAGCGTTACCGTTATCTATGAAATGGGCGGATCGGACATGAAGGTCACCGGTGAAAGCTGTCCGCTTTCTAACGCCTTTGCGCCCGGTAAAACGACCAATTTCGCGTTCACGCTGGAACGGGTATCGGGCAAGAATTTCAAAATCACCTTTGAACTGATCGAAGACGGTGAAGTGATCGCCACGACCGATTACGGTACGACGATGCGTCTGAATAACGACGACGGTTATATCTGTTTCTGGAACGGTCAGGGCGAAGAATTCAATATGCGTGACTTCAAGGCGTATGACGCGCCGAATCACGTGGCCTATGCCGACAATTTCAAAAACAGCACGCTGACCTACGGCGACGAACGCGCCGGCGACAGTAACTGGCACATCAACAATTCCAATCTGACAAGCGAAGACGTTTATATCTGCCGCAACGCCGGACCGGAATTCAAAAAAGCCAACGACGCGATCACCGCCAAGTCGAAACTTGAAACGTGCGATCAGGTCAGCAAACCGTATGAGATCACGTTCGACACGAAGTTTGACGCTTTGTCAAAAGACGCGACCTTCGGCCTCTTTGTAGGCGCGAAATCCGCCGGAAACATTCAGAAATCCACCGTGATCGGCGTCAGTACGCTGGACTCGCGCTTTGCTTCGGTGAACCTGATCAAGAACGGCAAAATATTAAATTCCGGCGAAGATAAGATCCCGCTGGATAAACTGGAAATCGGCACCGGTACCGTCACTTTCAAGGCGGTCATCAACAGTGATAACTCGATAACGCTGACCATTGCCGACGTGGAGTACCGCTTTTATAATATCGATTACGCCGGGTACTGGGGCATCTGCTCTTATTCCACCCGCAAGGGCGGGGCGACCACCGCGAAGGTGGATCAGGTCATTGTTGTCCGCAATGTTTACACCCCCTGCCCGCAGGAAGACCTGTTCAACAATTTCGGCGGCATCAAAATGACGCCCGACGGCTTTGAGGATTATTATATCAATGACCGTTCTTTCTATCTCGGACCCGGCGTGGCGCTGCGTCCGAACGGCGCGTTTACCGAAGAACCGTCCCTGTACTTTGAACAGGCGGGTCCGTACAGCGCGTTTTCGCCGAAACAGAAATATACCGATTTCATTCTTCAATTTGACGTAAAAATGGTATCGGAAGGAAGCAACGGAAAGGCGTTCGGCGTTTCGTTCGGCCGAAGCAGTTTCGCTGCGATCGCACCTTCTTCGGTCGGCGTCGCGTTCGCCTATAACGGCTGGACCGATACGCCGTACAGCCATATTTCCGCAAACAACTGTATCTTTGCCGACGGTACGCGCGAAATGAAGATCGAGGACTATCATTTTTATAAGGATACCGAAACGAAATACAACTTCATGATCGTCGCGAAAAACCGCACGGTATACGTTTATTTCAAGAAAGACAGCGAAGATATCACCAAACTCGGGATCTGCCGCGCGATCATTCCGAACGTCAATACGGCGGGTTACGTCGCGATCTACGGTGATAACGGCATTTCGTTCGACGTCTTCAATTACCGGCTCACCAATCTCGCGGCGGAAGCGACCGCCGACAGCGATATCGCGCTGCGTGAGTCCTTTGAAAAAGAACAGATTTCCGATAAACTTGTGACCGCCGGCTCGGCCGCCGTAAAAGACGGCGCGATGCAGCTTTCCGGCGGAAGCGTCAGCCTGAAAAACAAGACCGCCTATTTCATTCTTGATTTCACGGTCCTAAAATCCAAAGCGGATCTGACGGTCAATTTTGCCAAAAACTGCTCGGTCACTTTCCTGAAAGGACTGAAAAAGATCAGCGTGAATGAGGGCGGCAAGCAGACCGTGTTCGATGTTTCGGATCAGCATCTTGCCGATTATAAGAACGTCCGGTTTGAAATGATCCTGCAATATGACGGGCTTTCGATCGCGGCACGCGGACTGTATGATCCTTCCGATAAGGTGAGTCTGCCGATCGTGGAATACACCTTCGCGAATCCGCTGACCAAAGGAACGCTGAAACTGAATTCAAATAACGCGGTGATCGACGATTTGTCGGTTTGCGCGCTGGATGACAGCTATGAAGCCACTAACACCGATTATGAAGATGATCCGAACGATACCGAAATGTGGTTCGCGAAGGATAAGATCGTCGGACAGAAAGCGGCAGCAACCGAAAAGGCAGAAACCGAAACCGTCCCGCTGGCATATATTATTGCCTACGCGGTGATCGGCGCGGTCATTATCGCGCTGCTGGTCGTCATCATTGTCATTTCGATCAAGAAAAGGGGGAAGAAAGCACAATGAAAAGAATAACAGCCATTTTGCTTTCCGTGATCCTGATCGTTGCCTGCGGCGCCGGCTGCGGCAAAGCTAAGGAACCCGACAAAAACCAGACGGCGATCACCAAGCGTGAAAAACCGCTGGAATACGGCATCAACGCCCATATTTTTGAACTGCGTCCGGTCATGGACCCCAGCTCTACCATGGATTACGTTACAGACATGGTCGGTGTTCTGGGCGTCACTTATTACCGTTTAAGTACACCGCTGGACTCCATGTTCCTTGTCGGTGAGGGCGACACTCTCGTGTTCAGGGACGGTTATCGCAACCTGATCCATCAGGTCATCAAAAAGATGAAAGCGGCCGGTATCAAATGCTTTGTCGCGGTCAGTGACGGACCGGTCTATCCCTACGGTTACGAAGTTTCCTGCCCCGGCGTGGTTCCGGATCCGTTGGTTGAAAAGGATATGTACATTCGCTGGCTGAAACTTTACGGCAAGGCCTGGGGCATGATCGCGGAAGAATTCCCCGAGATCACTCACGTTGAGTGCATGAACGAACCGGACCATCCGACCGGCAACAGCTTCACCAAGCAGGGACATCAGTGGGCGGCGGAAGACGGTTATATGTATGAAATGGATGACAAAGCCCACATGGTCGTCGATATGCTTTATTACGTCACCAAGGAAGTCAGGGCCGTCAATTCGAAGGCAAGTGTAACAACGCCCGGTCTGACCAACTTCAACGAAGCGCACGATTTCCTGGATAATATGTACGAAGCCATTGAATCGGGCGCCCACCCGACCGGTGAGGACTTCGGCGACGTCGATCCCGACCACTATTTCCAGTGCATTGATTTCCACGATTATCAGAACGGCAGAACCGCCGAAGAATACTTCAAGGACTGCGACGAGTTCTATAAGGCCTGCGAACGTCATAACGACGCGGGCAAACCCGCGATTTTGAGTGAGTGGGGCTACACCGACCAGGATAACGAAGGTCTGGAACAGAAAAACGGCGAAGACCTTACCGAACTGATGAAGGTGTTTGATGAAAAAATGCCCTATCTGGAAGCCGTTCTGCTTTACGTGATGAACGATTTCAGCGGATATTCGGTCAGCATCGCGGAAGACAACTTCGGTATCTTCACCTCGCACGGAGATCCCGACAAGCCGAGCTTCCCGAAGCCCACGGCCATTTCTTTCTATAAATACATCCATAAAACGGACGATGTTTCGCCGCTGTATAAATACTGCCCGGAACTGATGCCGAAATAAATCGTAAATAATCTTTGGGACAAAACTGACAAAAAGAGGAGGTAACCGGAAAACGATTATCTGAAAACGCCCTTTCGCATACCGGTCGTATGCAAATAATAAGAAAAGGAGAAAAATTTATGGCAACAAAGATGAAAAAGCTTCTTGCAACGGTATTGTTCCTTTGCATGGTACTGTCCTGCTGCATGGTCCCGTTGACCGCCAGTGCTGCCGGAACGGATGATCTCCGTTTCAACAGTAACGGAAAATTTAAGATCGTTATCTTTTCCGATACGCAGGACCGCTACGTTGTCCATCCCCGTCTGACCAGCATCATGCGTCAGGCCATCGCACGTGAAAATCCGGATTTTGTCATCTTTACCGGCGACATGACCGAACAGAACATCAAAGATCCGGACGTCGATTTCAGAAAAACACTGAATCAGATCCTCGCGCCCGTGGTCGAGGCCGATATTCCGTATGCGATCACATTCGGTAACCACGACGATCAAAGCTATTACGAGGGTCAGCGTACCGACAAGGCGGCAATGCTCAGCGTGTATCAGTCCATCGGTGACTGCCGCACGGTCGATGCCGATCCCTCTTTGTACGGTACCGGCACCTGCAATATCCCGATCTATTCCTCCACCGGCAACAATATGGCTTTCAACCTGTGGATGATCGACTCCAACACCTACCAGAATCCGCTGGATACCAGCAGTGGCTACGATAATCCCCATGCCGACCAGCTGGCTTGGCTGCAGGCAAGACAGAACGCCATCACCGCGGCCGAAGGTCACGTTGTTCCGTCCTTCGCCTTCCAGCATATCCCGATGCCGGAAATGTGGAACCTTTTTGTTGACGATCCGAACGGCAAGCAGAGCTACGGCGACAAAAAGTACAATTTGCAGCTGAAACCCGGTGTCACCGGTGCTGCCGGTGAATTCCCGCACGGCATTTATGCCGCGGACAATAAGGGTGAATACAACGTCTTAAAGCAAATGGGCGTTTGGAACCTCTTTACCGGTCACGATCACCTCAACGATTTCAGCGGTAAGTTCGAAAACGACGGTGTTACCATGACCGCCGTTCCCGGCATGACCTACGCCAACTACGGCGACGAAGCCATCCGCGGCTACGGTGTCATCGAATTAGATGAAAACGATCTCGCAAATTACGATTACCATTCGGTTAAGTTCTCTACACTCGATGCCGAAGCCGGCACCCCCGCAGAAGAAACCTACGACGTTTACGACGAACTGGAAGTCAGTGACCTGAAAAAGAACGGCACACCGCTTTCCGGCACCGTCAACATCGGCGGCGGCAATCTTTACACCTACGATGCCACCTCGCCGTCCAAATCGGCGGTCATCAAGTTCCGCTGGACGGTCGGCTCCGTTCCCGCCATTCAGTTCTCGTTTGACCACCGCATCAACTCCCGCGGGGACAGAGAAATTTCCTACCCCTTCGGCGTTTGGGTCAAAAAGCCGAACGACAGTGGCGCAGGGGCTACCGGTGCATGGCATTTAAGACCGGACGAAAGCTCCAGAACCATGGTTCCGTTCGACGTAGCTCCCAGACAGGGCGACACTTTCGATATTGAACTCGGCCGCTTAAAGGTTTTGACCGGTGCGCCCGAAAACGTCGGTCAGTACTACCTTTACTTAAAGGTAGACGGCGAGCTGATCATGAGCACCTATACGGCTGTTGACGATGAAAATTGTTACACCGCTACCGATGCCGATTGTGTTGTTGCCAACGAAATGTTCTTCGCCGACTGGGGCGGAACCGGCAACAAGATTTCCGATATTCCGGTCGTTGAAGAATACGAAGCGTATGATGACATCACCTTTGATGAGTTGATTGTCAATGGCAATTCCATGGCCGATCAGACCATTGACGGCAGTCAGAGCTATGAATATGTCGCCACTTCTCCCACCCATTCGCTCAAACTTTCCTATCGCTGGATTCCGGGCGGCGACGCACTCAAATTTACAACGTTCTTAGACGATTACGTCTATCCGTTCTGCTTTACGGCCAAGACCCCGAATCAGGATGACTTCGGTAAAAAGGCCGGCCCGAACGGTGCCTGGCACCTGGTTCCGTCCAACGGCGATCTGCTGGTGGATATGGATACCCCCATCGTTGCCGGTCAGCCCTATGATATTGAAGAAGGCCGCTTGAAGGTCGTCAACGGCCCGAACGCAGGCAAATATTATGTTTACGTCAAGATCAACGGCGAATTGATCCAGGCATACTACTATGACGGCGTTAACGCCGATGGCACTTACGATAACGGTATCGCCCTCGGCAACCGTGTGATCATCAGCGCCGAAGCCGGCAATAAGTTCTGCGCCACGCCGGTAGTGGAAGCTTATGACGAGTACGACGAACTGACCGTTACCGACCTGATCCGTGACAACCAGTATGCTCCGGAAGAGGTCAACATCAACGGCGGTAACGCCTTCACCTATAATCGCACTTCTCCGTCTTATTCCGCTGTTTTGAAATATCGCTGGATCGTCGGCGCAGAAGCCAAGATCCAGATGTCCTTCGATCAGAACGGTGACGGCATGAGCTATCCGTGCGGCATCTGGGTCAAAGGCCCGAATGATTCCGGCGCGGGCGCGACCGGTTCCGTCTGGTTCCGTCCGGGCATCGGCAATGACGTTGCCCTTGACCATGCTTTGACCGAAGGCGAGACCGTTGACGTTGAAATCGGTCGTTTGAAGGTATTGAACGGCGCAAACGCAGGCAAATACTATATGTATTTGAAGATGGACGGCGTCCTCATTGACGAAGGATATATGGATATTACCGACGGCACCTATCTGTTCGGCGCTGATACCATTCAGCTTTCCAACACGGTTTTCTTCGCCGATTGGTCCGGAAACAACAATAAGATCGCCGCTGTTGAAACCGGCAGCGAAGATCCGGATGATGATTCCATCTACTACGCTTACGACGAAATCAGCTACAACGGTCTGTTGCTGAACGGTCAGCCGCTTTCCAACGAAACCAATCTGACCGGTCAGACCATCTTCACCTATAACCGCACTTCCCCGACCCACTCCGCCATCCTCAGATTCCGTTGGACGGCAGGTACTGTGGCGAAAATCACTACTTTCTTTGATCAGTCCGGCGCTTATCCGTTCACCCTGTGCGCCAAGTATCCGAATCAGGATAACTTCGGTACTGTTGCAGGGGACAACGGCGCATGGCAGGTCAACGTGACCACGCCGGATACCCTTGTCGACCTTAACGAAGCACTCGTTCCGGGTCAGTCTTACGATATTGAATTCGGACGTTTGAAGGTCAAGAAAGGCGAAAACGCCGGTAAGTATTACGTATACTTAAAGGTCGATGATAAAGATATCGTCGGCTACTACTATGACGGTGTTGCTCCGGATGGCACCTACTACACCGGCTGCCAGCTTTCCGATAACATCGTGTTTGAGGTTTACGGCACCGAAAACACCAAGATCAGCGCTTCGCCGGTCAAGGAACAGTACGATGCCTACGACGAACTCAACTTTACCGATCTGTATTTAGGCGGTCAGCCCGTTACGGGTGAAATTACCCTCAACGGCGGTCAGACCTACACCTACAACTGCACTTCTCCGTCCTACTCGGCCATTCTCCACTTCAACTGGACGGCCGGTGACGTGGCGAAATTCCAGATGTCCTTTGATAAGAACGGCGATAATATGAGTTATCCGTTCGGCATCTGGGTCAAAGAACCGAACGGCGACGGCGCCGGCCCCACCGGTGAAGTCTATTTCATGCCGGGTGAATCGCAGGGCGCTCACATTCCGTTTGATCACGCTCTCACCGCAGGCGAGCAGATCGAGTTTGAACTGGGTCGTTTGCTGGTCGTCAACGGTCCGAACGCAGGCAAATACTACACTTATCTGAAAATGGATAAGCAGCTGGTTGCCGAAGCGTATAATGAAGTTATCAACGGTCAGTATACCGACAAGGGCACAAGCG
>JAZUFP010000224.1:0-2525 GCA_045640765.1 Acutalibacteraceae bacterium | reverse complement strand
CCTATGTGCTTTTCCCAATGTGTAACACATCATTGACAAACCTACATACCAATACAAAATGCGCCTGCCGTCGGCAGGTGCAATTTACTAATCTTTCGATTTTTCCTTTTCAATCTGTATATGAAACAGATTTTTGATGATTCGTAAAATCAATCCTAAAAACGCGGCACAGATGGCGCAAACGTAAAAGGGAAGATAAAACCTTCCGGAAATCAACATAATGGCCATAATGCCGAAACAACACCATGAAATGCGGTTTAACATACTGACGTTTTGCAGCGTGTTGATTTTATCATCCAGCAGGTTCTTCAAAAACGTGCGCAATGACCACAAACAAACCGCCGCAAAGGGAACGCAGGGGTAGCAGGTCAGCATGATGGTGGTCGGAAGACCCGGTTTGCGGTGGCAGATTTCCACATACCATTGCACAAGCCAGGGCAGGGAAACGATGCCGACGATCAAAAGAAACATAAATATGTACGTAAGTATCAAAGAAACCTTAATCGATTTTTTCGGACTGTTCATAGTAACACCTCTTTGGCAATTTGTATTTTACATCATTTTAGTCCGTTTGTCAATTTCTTGTTTTTTCGGTCACGAAATATTTTATGATATTTATCTTGCAATATTCTTATAAAAATAGTATAATAAAATGAATTCATTTGCGATTCTTCCGAATACTAATAACGGAGGGATCGTATATGTCAAAAAAACATGATTCAACGGATAAATGCTCACTTGAAACGGAAATGATACGGGAAATGGGTTCCCGGTCGATCTCCGACGGCAAAAACAGAATATACTGTTTGACGATCATCGGTGAAATCGAGGGTCACAATGTTCTTCCGGAACAGAATAAAACCACGAAATACGAACACGTGATACCGCAGTTGGTCGAAATCGAGGAAAATCCGGAAATAGATGGATTATTGATCGTGCTGAATACTGTCGGCGGCGACGTTGAGGCCGGACTTGCCATCGCCGAACTGATCGCAGGTATGAAGAAACCGACCGTCACGTACGTGTTGGGCGGCGGTCATTCGATCGGGGTACCGTTGGCAGTCGCGGCTAAACAGTCTTTTATTGCACCGTCGGCGACTATGACCATCCATCCCGTTCGGATGAACGGTCTTGTGATCGGTGTTCCGCAAATGATGAACCACTTTTCCAGAATGCAGGAACGTATTACCGGTTTTGTCGCGCGTAATTCGCGTATGAGTGCCGAGCGTTTCACTCAATTGATGATGAACACTGGTGAATTGGTGACCGATGTCGGCTCGGTGTTGGACGGTGAGTCCGCTGTTCGTGAGGGATTGATCGATCACCTTGGCAGCTTAAACGAAGTTTTATCTTGTTTAAGAGAGCAAATACAATGATCTTGTGCCGGATTTTTCCGGATTACATATAGAAGGAGATTCAAGAATGGCGACAAAGAAAAAAAATTCGTCTTCACGCACTACTACCAAAAGCACGAAAAAGCAGACTCAGCGCAACGACCGTCAGTTTTATGCTGTGATTTGGTTTGCGGTTGCGATATTTTTGGGCTGTGTGGTTTTTATCAAGGGTGAAAACGTCTGGCTCGCATTACATAACTGCATTTTCGGTGTGTTCGGTGTAACGGCATATCTGTATCCGTTTTTACTTGCCATCGTTGCGGTATTGGTTTCAATGGATCGGTGTGGCGGTTCCATCGGGGCAAAGGTCTGGGAAACGGTCACGCTGGCTGTATTGGTCGGCGCTTGTGTGGATGCTTGTACCGTTTTCCGTGCTGAATTGAAGTTTTCGGAACATATCGCCGAAGCTTATGCCAAAGGATATAAATGCGGCGGAGCGATCGGCGCAATACTGGGACATCCGCTCTGTTTTGCGTTTGGTAAGGTGTGTGCCATTATTGTTTTCGCTTTGCTGATTTTCGTGATTTTGATGGCCATTACCGGAACGACGTTGGGAACGCTGTTCCATTGGGCGGCAAAACCGGTTCAGATGACCAAGGAACAGGCGGAAAGCAACTATGAAGCACGTGCGCGCCGCAGGGAAGAACAGGAAAAAGAAGCCGCAAAAAACGGCGGCAGAAATATGCGTATGGTCAAATTCAACGTCAATCAGCCGTTGACGGATGATCCGAACGAAATTCAACAGGTAAAGGAAACAACTCCTGAGGAAAAACAGCGTCATTTAGTCAGTACATACCGAGGCGATGACGAAATACCGGAAGAAGCGCCGCCGAAACGGAAACGCGCATCCAAAAAGAACGTCGATGTGTCTGTTGCCGGAGAAGCGGAGTCCGCGCGTTCTGATGAATCGGTTTCGGCAGACGGTGAAACGGCAGATGCCGTACCGTTTGACGCCGCCGCGGAAGAAGCGGAAATGACCGAGAAAATAACCAGCGGTATTAAAATGGTCGAAGAAGATGACTACCGTTTCCCGCCGCTTTCATTGCTGAAAGCACCGGATTTCCGTTCCGGTGGGATGAATTCTGCCGAACATATGAATCAAACCGGTGAACGGTAAGTCGGAGGCCAAGC
>JAZUFP010000223.1:0-4093 GCA_045640765.1 Acutalibacteraceae bacterium | reverse complement strand
CGATATAGATCAGTTCGTTTTCAGTGCGTTTCAATCCCTCTTCCGACATCAGCATTTCTTCATACAGTTTTTCACCCGGACGTAATCCGGTAAACTTAATATCAATGTCAACATACGGTTCAAAACCGGACAAGCGGATCAGATTTTCCGCCAGATCCAGAATACGCACCGGTTTTCCCATATCCAAAACGAAAATTTCGCCGCCTTTTGCCGTAGCGCCCGCCTGCAAAACCAAAGAAGTGGCCTCCGGAATGGTCATAAAATAACGGATGATATTCGGATCAGTTACCGTTACCGGACCGCCTTCGGCAATTTGCTTTTTGAAAAGTGGGATCACGCTGCCGTTACTGCCCAAAACATTTCCGAAACGGACTGCGACAAACTCGGTATCGTAACGTTTGTTAAAAGTCTGCACGATCATTTCGCAGATACGTTTGCTGGCGCCCATGACGTTCGTCGGATTGACCGCCTTATCGGTAGAAATCAAAACAAATTTTTTGACACCGTTTTCCGCCGCGGCAAGCGCGGTTTTATACGTACCGAAAACGTTATTTTTCAAAGTTTCGTTCGGGCTGTCCTCCATCAGCGGCACGTGTTTATGTGCGGCCGCGTGATAAAGAATTTCCGGATGATATTTTTTGAAAATACAATTCAGACGTTTGCTGTCGCGCACCGAGCCGATCAGCGTCACCAGATCCAACCCGGGATAATCACGCTTTAATTCGTTTTGGATATCATAAGCATTATTCTCATAAATATCAAAAATAATCAACTGTTTCGGGCTGTGGGCCGCTAACTGCCGGCACAATTCACTGCCGATCGATCCGCCGCCGCCCGTGACCATAACAACACGGTCTTTAACATAATTCATGACCGATTCAACATTCATTGCAACAGCTTCGCGGCCGAGCAAATCTTCGATCTGAACCTCGCGTACGATCGCGATCGCGGAACCGTTTTCCAGCATTTGATCCAGCGAAGGCATTGTGTACAGTTTACATTTTGTCAACTGACAAATATTCATGATATTTGCTTTTTGTTCCTTCGGACAGGTCGGAATCGCGAAAACGATCGTCGTAATGTTGAATTTTTTAACAGCAAACGGAATCTGATCACGTCCGCCGAAAATCGGCACACCGTTAATGTATTGACCCGTTTTTGCAGGATCATCATCAATCACGCACCGTACCGCCGTTTTTTCGCGCGGCGAAGTGCCGAGATCACGTATAAACTGGCTGCCGGCTGTACCGGCACCGATTACCATAATATTTCCGGACAACGGACTGTTGATGTTTCGTTCACCGTTACTGTCTAAATGATTCTTGATATCAATCATTCGCAGGACGAAGCGAAACAGAAGCATTAACACTGAAAGAATAACAAACATCGCAATGATCGTAACACTCAAATCCAAATGATTCGTCATACCGACCAAACCGCTGACAATGGCAGCCGCACCGCATGAAAAGAAAGCGGCAACGGATAATTTTACATAATCGAACATAGTCGAAAAACGCCAAATAACAAAATAAACCTTCAGCAGATATCCGATAAAAATCACCATTGCGGCCGCAGATCCGGCGACATACCAAAATTCGCGATCAAAAAATATTGAAAAATCAAACTTAGTACCTACGATCAGAACAGCTGTTGAAAAAGAGAATATCGACAAAACAGCGTCAAACAACATTTGAAAAAAAATTTTTAATCGCACATTTTTCATAGGAGCATCCTTTCATCTTTCTTACTGTATAATATAATAAATGATTTAACGAGAAAAATCAAGTTTAATTTTTTTTACGAAAATTGAATAGTAAATATTGCTTTTTATTTTTTTCTATGTTATTATATATAAGTATGTAAAGTTTAACTTTGCGCGAATATCGTTATCAAGTTTCGGAAGGGGCAAAAAGGAAATGTACAAAAACATTTCACCTAATGTGAATTTTGTCGAAGAAGAAAAGAAAATTAAAGAGTTCTGGGAAAAAGAACACGTTTTTGAAACGAGTATCGACTCCCGTGCCAAGGGTGAACCCTACGTGTTTTATGACGGTCCTCCGACCGCAAACGGCAAGCCGCATATCGGCCATGTTCTGACACGTGTTATCAAGGACATGATCCCCCGCTACCGTACCATGAAAGGGTATATGGTACCGCGTAAAGCCGGATGGGATACACACGGTCTTCCGGTCGAGCTGGAAGTTGAAAAAATGCTGGGTATCGACGGCAAGGAACAAATCGAAGAATACGGTCTGGAACCCTTTATCGATCACTGTAAGGAAAGTGTCTGGAAATACAAAGGTATGTGGGAAGATTTTTCTAAAACCGTCGGTTCCTGGGCGGATATGGACGACCCGTACGTCACCTACCACAATGATTTTATCGAATCAGAATGGTGGGCATTAAAGCAGATATTTGATAAGGGATTGTTATACAAAGGATTCAAGATCGTTCCCTATTGCCCGCGCTGCGGCACCCCGCTTTCTTCGCACGAAGTCGCGCAGGGTTACAAGACAGTCAAAGAACGCAGTGCCGTTGTCCGCTTCAAAGTTGTTGACGAGGACGCCTATTTCCTGGCATGGACGACCACGCCGTGGACTCTGCCCTCAAACGTGGCGCTGTGCGTAAACCCGAATGAAAACTATTGCCGTGTCAAAGCCGCTGACGGTTATACCTATTATCTTGCCGAAGCGCTGCTGGACACCGTGCTGGACAAACTGGCCACCGATGACCATCCGGCATACGAAATACTTGAAACCTACGTCGGAACAGATCTGGAACACAAGGCATATATCCCGTTGTATGAAGCTGCGGGTGCCGCCGCTGAAAAGCAGCACAAAAAAGCACACTACATCGTCTGCGACACCTATGTCACCATGACGGACGGTACCGGTATCGTCCATATCGCGCCGGCGTTCGGTGAAGACGACAGCAAAGTCGGACGCCGTTATGATCTGCCGTTTGTTCAGTTTGTCGACGGAAAAGGTAATCTGACCGAGGAAACGCCCTATGCGGGAACCTTTGTCAAAGATGCCGATCCGTTGGTACTGAAAGATCTGGACGCGCAGGGCCTACTGTTCGACGCGCCGAAATTTGAGCATGATTATCCGTTCTGCTGGCGTTGTGATACACCGCTGATTTACTATGCGCGTGAATCCTGGTTCATTAAAATGACCGATGTCAAAGACGATTTGATCGCCAACAACAATACGATCAACTGGATCCCTGAAAGTATTGGCAAGGGCCGCTTCGGTGACTGGCTGAATAACGTTCAGGACTGGGGCATTTCCCGGAACCGTTACTGGGGTACTCCGTTGAACATTTGGCAATGCGAATGCGGTCACCTGCATTCCATCGGCAGTATTGCGGAACTGAAAGAAATGTCCGACAACTGTCCGGATGATATCGAATTGCACCGTCCTTATATCGACGCCGTAACGATCCGCTGTCCGCAATGCGGAAAAGAAATGCACCGTGTACCCGAAGTGATCGACTGCTGGTTCGACTCCGGTTCAATGCCTTTCGCACAGCATCATTATCCGTTTGAAAACAAGGAACTGTTTGAATCGCAGTTCCCGGCCGATTTCATTTCGGAAGCCGTCGATCAGACACGCGGCTGGTTCTATTCCCTGCTGGCGATCTCTACCTTGATTTTCAACAAAGCACCGTATAAGAACGTTATCGTTTTAGGACACGTTCAGGATGAAAACGGTCAGAAGATGTCGAAATCCAAAGGCAACGCAGTTGACCCGATGGAAGCCCTGGAAACTTACGGTGCGGACGCCATTCGCTGGTATTTCTATACGAACTCCGCCCCGTGGCTTCCGAACCGTTTCCACGGCAAAGCCGTTGTGGAAGGTCAGCACAAATTCATGGGTACTTTATGGAATACCTATGCGTTCTTTGTGCTTTATGCGAATATCGATAAGTTTGATCCGACCAAATATGATCTTGTTGATTGCAAACTGACCGTAATGGACCGTTGGCTGCTTTCCAAACTGAATACCATGGTCGGCGAAGTTGACGGCAACCTTGAAAATTACCGTATTCCGGAAGCCGCGCGCGCTCTGGATGATTTTGTGGATGAAATGAG
>JAZUFP010000222.1:0-2178 GCA_045640765.1 Acutalibacteraceae bacterium | reverse complement strand
GACCATTTTTCCTCCTTGGTGAAAGCCGGCATGTTTTTATACTGTTCTTTGAAATATTCCTTGGAACCGCCGAGTGTCTCTTCCTTTTTGCAGCCGATCAGCAGCATGAAAATGTTGCTGGCGATCAGTACGATCATGATGGGCAGGAAACGGATGACCCAGGAATAATACATATATTCTTTGCCGGTGATCTGTTGGATATAATCCACGGTCACCAGGTTCATGGCGCCGCCCAAAGGAGAGGCCAGACCGCCGACGCCCGTCGCGTAAGCGATGGTCAGCAGCAGCAAAGAACCGATGCGGCTCTTGGAAATATCGCCTTCGCCGATATACCGCAGCATCGATACGGCAATGGGGGTCATTGCCGCGCAGACGACTGCATTGGGCAGGACCGCGGAAAGGATGGTACAAAGGATATACCAGAAAATGATCTGGTTACGCAGTTTGCTTCCCACCAACGAAAGGAACTTTGTCGCGATGCGCTTGTCCAGGCCGGTCTCTTCCCAGGAAGAGGTCAGAATGGAAGCGCCCAAAAGCAGTAAAATCGTTTCGGAAGCATAATTCGCGATCACCGATTCCATATCGGTGATTTGGAAAATCGCGTTGACCGCAATGGGTAAAAACGCCGTTACGGCGTAGTCGACCGCACCGCTGATCCACCATAAAGCCATCCATGCGACGGTGCCGACGGCGGCACAGGCCGCTTTGGAGCCGAGGGCGGATTGCGGTAAAAAGAAATAGCACAGAAGAAAAAACAGGGGGCCTAATAGAGTCCAAACGAGTTTTTTTCTATTTCTCATTGCAGTTCCTCCACCATTTCCCACATTGTTTCGACCGATTCAAAATAAGCAGGCTGGATGTATTCCATCGTTACGGAAATATCAAACAGTTCTTCGATTTCCGCAATAATGGCAACAACCGACAGAGAGTCCAGAATACCGCTGCTTACCAGTTCTTTCTCATTCTCGAAATCAATGTTCGGGAATTTTTCAGCCAGCATTTGTTTAAGTTCGTCCATAATTTTCTGCTCCTTTTCAGAATTGTTCGTATATGAAACTGCTTGCGTCAAATCCGGGTCCGTAAACACCGTAGATAATGACAGCGAAAAGCCCTAAAAAAATGATGATCCATCGGAATACGATATTTTTCTTTGCCAATGTTTCGCGGATGGACATTTTTTCCTGCAAAAGATCTACAACCAGCAGTACCAGTACCGATACGATCATGATATTGACGTCGGTATACTTCAAACCGAAAGATGTTGGTTTGTATGCGTGGAAAGCGGCAACAGAGGTATGAAGCAACATCCGTTTGATCAGGCGCAGAGCGTGCATGAATCCGTCCGCGCGGAAGAAAATACGTCCGACACAGCACAGCAGGAATGTGCGGATCATCTGCCAGAGCCGCCAACCAAGACTTTCGGTCTGAATATTCAAACGGTGGTTGATCTTTTCAAAGGTCGGCTCAAAGATCTTACTGCCGATCAGCAGGGAAGCATGGAACAGTCCCCATGCGATGAATCCCCAGTTTGCCCCGTGCCAGGTACCCGTGACCAGCCAGACGATCAGAATGGGGAAGCAGGTCGCGAACAGTTCGGCGGCTTCCGGTTTGTTTTTGGCTTTCAGGTTTTTCTTCATTTTTTTATTGAACGCAGAAACCGAAACCGGGTAATAAATATAATCTTTGAACCATTCCTGCAAAGAGATGTGCCAACGGCGCCAGAATTCCGCCATGCTTCTGGAAAAATACGGATGGTTGAAATTCTGCCGCAGTTTAATACCGAACATTTCGGAAACGCCGGATACAATATCGATACAACCGGAAAAATCGCAGTAGATCTGAATGGAGTAAACCAGCAGGGAAAAGATGATGAATAAACCGTCCTGATGTTTCCATCCTTTGAAAACAGAGTCAACAAAAATGCCGAGTCGATCCGCGATGACCAGTTTTTTGAAAAATCCCCATAGAATTCTCTGCACCCCAAACCAAAAGGTCTTCTCCGAAGCACCCTTTCCACTAAATAAAGGCTCGGACAGATCTTTGTATCTGGTAATGGGTCCCTGGATAACCGTAGGAAAGAACGAAATATACAGGAAAAATTTTAAGGGATTTTTTTCTGCCGCAATTTTCCCCTGATAACAATCCGCCAAATATGCTACGGTACGGAAGGTATAGAAG
>JAZUFP010000221.1:0-2532 GCA_045640765.1 Acutalibacteraceae bacterium | reverse complement strand
GCGGCCAGCATTTCATCCTGACGGCCGGGCAAGGTAATATCGCACCGAGCCGACGCCTCGCCGCTGTCCTCCTTCGATTCACCCACGCAGGCGATCACGATATCGGCATCCTTGATCGTGGCGGAAAGCTCGGCTTCGTCGAAAGCGCCGTCGAGTGAACAACAAGGTGCAAACTTAAACTGCACGCCGGCATTTTGCAGACCTGCCGTAACGCTGACACAGTCTTCCCCACGGCCGATGCCTTCCCAAGTGCCGAGCATTTCCTCGGCGTTATCGGCCAAAGCACCGACGAGCGCAATTTTTATGTTCTTTTCAAGCGGCAAAACGCCGTTGTTTTTCAGCAGAACGATAGACTTTTTGGCGCTTTCCCGTGCGAGGGCACGGTGCTCGTCACACAAGATGACCTTATCGGCCAAAAATTCATCGGTATAGGGGTTTTCAAACAGACCAAGCGCAAACTTGATGCGCAGAACGTTTGTAACGGCGGCGTCGATATCCTCCATCGAAATCTGCCCGTTTTCCAACAACTCTTTCAGGAAATCGTGGTAGCAGGTCGAGTGCATATCCATATCCATACCCGCCTGCAAGGCCTGACGGGCAACGTCGGCACGGTCGGCGACCGTTGCGTGATCCAGACAGTTTTGCAACGCCATGGAATCGCTGACGACCATTCCGTTAAAGCCCCAATCCTTTCGCAGGATGGTTTTATACAAAAACGGGTTGGTACTGCACGGCACACCGTTCAGATCGTTGAAAGCGCCCATAAAGGTGGCAACACCGGCATCGGCAGCGGCCTTAAAGGGCGGCAGATAGGTTTCATACAGCGTTTGCAGGCTCATATCGACCGTGTTGTAATCTCTGCCGCCGATCGCCGCACCGTAGGCGACGAAATGCTTGGCACAGGCGGCAATACTTTCGGGGTCGGCAAGATCCTCGCCCTGAAAGCCCTTGACACGGGCTTCGGCGAAGCGACTGCCGAGGTAGGTGTCCTCGCCTGCACCTTCGGCGATGCGTCCCCAACGGGCGTCACGGGCAATATCGACCATCGGTGCAAAGGTCCAGTTAAGACCCACGGCGGCCGATTCCTTTGCCGCAGCGGCGGCCGTTTTTTCAGCCATTTCAAGATCCCACGAGCAGGACTCCGCCAGCGGAATCGGAAACACGGTGCGCAGACCGTGAATAACGTCAAACCCGAGCAGCAGCGGAATGCCGAGACGGGATTCTTCGACGGCGACCTTTTGCATACGGTTGCACTTTTCGGCACCGTAAAGGCCGAGAAACGAACCGATCGTGCCCGCGCGCACCTCGTCCTCACGCTCGTCCACCTTAAATCCGCGCGCCGATTGCTCATACTCCTTTTGCGTGATGGCGCCGGCGTCGAGCATCTTTCTTAATTCATCCAACGAAATTTCAAAGCCGCCGACGGGCGACGGGCCCAACTGATGCAGCTGACCGATTTTTTCATCGACTGTCATCTGAGTGAGCAGTTCGCTGATTTTTTTGCTGATTTCCGCGCCGCAATAATTATTTTGCAAATTCATCCTGCCTTCCCTCCGGAAATCACGGTTGATAGCCCGGATTGGTTATATCGGTATTGACAAAGCCAATGGTCTTGAAATCGTCTAAATTGTGCCGGATGATATAATCAATATATGACGCGATCATTTTAGCGGTCAGTTGATATCCGACAGCGTCCATGTGACCCGACATAAAGAAACGGGGCAGGAAATCATCGTCGTAAGCCACCGCGTAACGGAAAAGGTCGATCACGTAGGTGCGATCAAAAAATCCCGCCAGTTCGTTAATAGCGCGGGCAATTTCGTACTCGGGACCCGACGTGGGGGCCGGATCGCTTCTTCTCGGTACAGTAACAAGGAAAAATTTTGCGTGGGGGGCAATTTTCTTCATTCGCAGAATGATCTGCCCGTAGTAACCCATAAAGGTCGGCTTGCATTTGGTGTAATCCTCTACGCAGATATCGTCCAGTGAACCCATTTCCTGATGTGAATTGATGATATCGTTCACGCCAAGCGCAATGATATATGCCTTGCATTTTTTATCGGGATCCCAAAAACCGTTCTGTTCGGCAAAACTTTCGCAGTACTCGCTGGCGGTCATACCGCCGCGGGTAAAGTTATAAACCGTGATGCCCGCCATTCTTGCCAGAAACTGCCCCCACGAATACTCGAACATATCGTGGTAACCGGGGTTGCCCTGCTCATCGCGCGATTCAAACTCGCCCGAAGAAAGACTGTCACCAATCACGGCGACCTTCTGTAAAATGCCGCAAAAACCGCCGTCGGTCACCGGACGGTCCAACGGCTTTTCCGTTTTATCCAGACAGATGTAATCACTTAAAATCATTTTTACAAACTCCCTTTTCAACGTCCCGCGCACGGGGATCGTTTGATACAACGTCCCAAACCGAAGCGGAATTTTCAGACCGCCGGCGATTCAGGAAATTGTTAAAATTATTATAGCATACTCGTTTCAACATTTCTACCAAAAATTATATAGATCAGCAAATAAAGT
>JAZUFP010000220.1:0-9573 GCA_045640765.1 Acutalibacteraceae bacterium | reverse complement strand
CATAACGGCGCGCCCGAAAACACCCCCCGGTTTGATTCTTTTGGCGCCTTTAACATGATCAAAGCCGAAAAATTAGAATACCGCGCGATCACCGACGCGCTGAAAAAAGGAAACTACTATGCATCAAGCGGGCCGGAAATTTACGATTTATACGTGGAAAACGGCCGCGCGTACATTACTTTTTCACCGGCTGTCCGTGTTACGATGACGACGGCCTGCCGTCATACGGAAGTGAAATACGCCGATCCCGGACTGACTGTGACGTCGGCGGATTTCCCGGTCCACGGCAACGACGGCTATATCCGCTTTACCGTTTTGGATTCCGCCGGTCTGCCGGCCTATACACGCGCCTATTTTATAGATGAAATAGACCTTCAAAACAACGCCGACTGATTGTTTTTGTATCGCCGGAAACTCTTTCACAAGGGTTTCCGGCATTTTTATTCCGCTTTCAAATTTTGTTATAAGACGCAAGAAACGCCAATCGTCCTGCAAAGCATTGACAACTTGATACGGACTTGCTATAATGTATTGGTTATATTATTATCTATAATATTTTTACCATTCATTGGGGTGATGATTATGCGAACTGATCAAAAATTAATATCCCGTTTGAAATTGATTCTGCCGATCGCGTTGTTTTGCGTGTTCACGACCTTTTTATACGGGCCGCTCAGTTTATATCTGCCGAATGCACAGGAACTTTGGTTCGGACCGGGAACCGTTATCGGGATCGTTCTGATCTGTTCTGTCGTGATCCTGGCGGTGCTGTTGGCACTCGGTGTTTTTCTGCCGGAAAAGGGCGGAAAAATCTACGCGATGGTTTTGTTCGGCATTTCGCTCGGTCTTTATTTACAGGGCAATTTCATCAATATCAATTACGGTTCGGGTGTTTTGGACGGAAGTGCTATCCGGTGGCAGGATTACACCAAATACGCTGTCATTGATACGGCGGTATGGCTGATCTGTCTGGTTCTGCCCTTCCTGATCGACCCGTTTTTGATCAAAATCAAAAAGGCCGAAAAAATTTCCGCGCGGAAGATCATGGCGATTGCCTCCGCCTTTCTGCTGATCATTCAGATCCCGGCGCTGGCTTCCCAATCCGTTTCCTACAAGCCGAGCGCATCGGGCAATCTGATCATTACGACCGATGGAATGTTTGAACTGGCGAAAAAAGATAATACGATCATCTTTATTCTGGACACGCTGGACGAAACGTATTATGAAGAATTCCTTGCCGATCATCCGGATTATCCCGCCAATCTGAACGGATTTGTCCACTATGGCAACACCGCTGCCGCCGGCGCAAAAACCATGTTGGCCGTTCCCGCCATGTTTACAGGCCGCCCGTTCTTGCGCGACCAACTCTATTCGGAATATCTTTCGGATATCTGGTCCAAGGAAAACGCCTTATCGGCAATGAGCAAGGCCGGCGTAGACGTTCGGGTTTACAGCGAAACCGAGTTCTTTTCCAAAGAAACTGCCGATTATGTGCAAAATTTCAAGACCGGCAGTCTGATCGGTTCACACTTTACACTTGCCAAAAAACTTTATAAACTGACCCTCTTCAAATTCGCGCCGCACATCTTCAAAAAGCGTTTTGAAATGCCGACGTCGGAATTCAACGCGGCAAAAGGGGCCGGATATATTTCAAACGATGCAGAATTTTTCCGTTCCGCGTTCAAATCCGGATTCAAAGTCAATAAAGATTTTTCAAAAACCCTGCGTGTTTACCATCTGGAAGGCGCACACTCCCCGTACAAGCTGGGCAGCCGGGCACAGGCGAAAAAAGACAGCACCCGGACCGAGCAGGTCGAAGGTTTGATGTTCGGCGTACACAAAATGCTGGACGACCTGAAAAAGCAAGGGCTGTATGATTCGGCCAACATCATTATCACGGCAGACCACGGTGAGCAGCAAAAATGGCAGAACATTCCGTTCCTTTTCAAGGCGGCAAATGCCACAGGCGAATATCGTCCTTCGCACGCGCCGGTCTCCGGTTTTGATCTGCCCATTTATCTGGCAGGTCTGGTCAACAAAAAACTGCCGGATCAACCCTACGGATGTGATTTCCTTTCACTGAAAGAGGACGACGAAAGACCGCGTGAATTCTTCCTGAATACCTCCGGCAGCAGTCGTTTGCTGGTAGAACAGTTCCGTATTCTTGCCGACGCAGGCGATGCGGACAAGATCATAAAAGTTCAGTCCCACGAAGATCCGAACGGTATCGACACCCCCTATCGGTTAGGTACCGAACTTTCCTTTAAGGCAGATGCGACCGCCAACCGGTATACCGTAGAAGGTTTCGCGAACAATACCGGATTTGCCACTAAAATATACGGTCCGCAAGCCAAATTGCAAATCCCGATCGAAAATGCGCCCGACAAGGGAAATCTTTCCTGCCATATCGGATGCGGCGGTGTTCAGTTCCCGTCCGTTCGTACAAGAATATTTGTAAACGGAAAATTAGTTTGCCGTAAAAAACTGACCAAAAGAAATCAGAAGCACGGGATCGACTTTACGTTCCCGGTCAGTCTGATCGAAAAAGGAAAACCGCTGACTATCGACATCCGCTTCCCCGATATTTCGAAAGAAGAAATTAAACTTTCCACGAAAAAACGCACGTACGTTATCGGATTAACATCTTTGCTGATTAAGGAGAACTAAAATGCACTATTTATACGATGCTCTCGGTTGGATCATGGACTGGTGTTACGGAATATGCAACAACTACGGTTGGGCGATCGTTCTGTTCACCCTGTGCAGTAAAATCGTTTTACTGCCGGTCTCGTTATGGACGTATTTCAACTCTATTACCATGATCAAGATCCAGCCGGATATCAACTTCATCAAGGTAAAATATTACGGTCAGAAAGATATGATCGCGGAAGAACAGTCCAAACTGTTCAAAGAAAAGAAGTACCATCCGCTGGCTTCCACCATTCCGACCATCATTCAGTTGATCTTGTTGGCAGGCGTTGTGGAGATCATCAAGCGCGGTATCGCCAATCCGGCGATCGATATGTCGTATTACGGCATCAATCTCGGCTCAGTTCCGAGCCATGCCGGCAACTTTTCACTGATCTGGTCACCGCTGGTCGCGGGCTTTTCCTCCTTTATTCTGTGTATCGCGCAGAACGCCAGCAACGTATTGCAGGCCGAACAGTCGAAGCTGAACAAATACGGCACCATGATACTTTCGGTCGGACTTTCGCTGTACCTCGGCTGGTTCGTATCTATCGGAACGGCGTTTTACTGGGTGTGCAGTAACCTGATGGCCGTTATTCAGATGTATATCTGCAACGCCATCATCCGCCCCAGAAGATACGTCGATTACGAAAAACTGGAAGAAAGCCGCAAACAGCTGAAAGAACTGAACGGCATCGGCAAGAAAAAGAAAGACCGTTTTTACAAGGAAAACAAAAAACGGGAACGCGCCGACTACAAGCGTTTCTTCTCGGTCGTGAACAAGCATCTGGTCTTCTATTCCGAAAGCAACGGATTTTACAAGTATTTCAAAGACTTTATCGAATACCTGCTGAAACATACCAATCTGACCATCCACTACATCACCAGCGATCCGAACGATAAGATCTTTGAAATGGACGAGCCCAAGATCAAACCGTATTATATCGGTGAAAACAAACTGATCACCCTGATGATGAAAATGGACGCCGACGTGGTGGTCATGACCATGCCCGACCTTGAAAACTTCCACATCAAGAGAAGTTACGTTCGGGACGATATCGAATACGTCTTCGTACAGCACGGCATGGGCAGCAACAACATGGGGATGCGCAAGGGATGTATGGATCACTTTGACACCATCTTCTGCGCCGGGCCGCACCAACGGGAAGAAGCCGAAAAGACCGATGCTTTTTACGGTCTGCCGCAGAAAACGCTGGTTGACGTCGGCTATCCGCTGATCGACGGTATGCGCGCTGATTATGAAAAATCCGCCCACACCATCAATGAAAAGAAAAAGATCCTGATCGCACCGTCATGGCAGAATGACAACATCGTTGACAGCTGCCTTGAAACCATCATCGACGCGCTGGGGCAGAAAGATTATGAGATCATCGTTCGTCCCCATCCGCAGGAAGTTCGCCTGAAACAGGAATATATGTCCACCCTGAAACAGAAATACGAAAATCTGGACAACGTCGAGATCCAGACCGACTTTTCTTCCAACAATCCGATATTGGAAGCCGATCTGCTGATCACCGACTGGTCGGGCATCAGCTGGGAGTTTGCTTTTACCAAGCAAAGTCCGATCCTGTTCATCAATACGCCCATGAAGGTCATGAACCCCGATTATCAGAATATCGACACGGTCCCGCTGAACATTCTGCTGCGGGATAAGCTGGGAAAAAGTCTGGATCTTGATCAGTTGGACAAGATCGCCGAAACGGTCGATTATCTGATCGATAACAGTGACGTCTATCACGAACAGATCGGGGAGATCGCACACACGTATTTGTACAATCTCGGTCATTCCGGCGAGGTTGGCGCAAAATATCTGATTCAAACCATTCAACAAAAAATTCAAGCCAAAGGAGAAAACAAAAAATGAAGAAGTTTTTGAAAGTTACCGGTTTTTCCGCGTTTGTCGCGATCTGTGCCGCCCTGTTCTTCGGGGTCACGGGTGAGGCCTATATCGACCCGTCGGTCATGACCTATCTGATCCAGGCAATCGCCGGTATCGTGATCGCCGTCGGTGCCGCCGTCGGCATCTATTTCCGCAGAGCCAAGAAAAAAATCAACGACAAACTCGGTATTGACGAAAATGCCAAGAAAGAAGTCGAAAGCGATCAGATCATGATCGATGACGCCGCCGACGCTGCCGTGGCTGATGAAAAAGCGGAATAATTCCGTTTTGCCGGAAAAAGCGCCGAAACATTCCCGTCTGCTTTATTTCGGAATCGCCTTGGTGATCGTCTGCGGGATCGGTATCGTGTCGATAAATTTCTTTCGGCTGACGCTGATCCACGGAAACTCCATGGCACCGACCTATCGCAATTTACAACTTACCGTTTTGGATGAACGCCCCCATGCCTACACCTACGGCGACGTTATCGCCTTCCGGTGCGACGGGGTCAAAAGCGTTCTGATCAAGCGGATCGCCGCCTGCCCGGGAGATTCGGTCTGTATTCGGGACGGTCGGCTTCTGGTCAACGGAAAAGCCAGTACCGTTTATCCGGACAGCACATTTGAATACGCGGGGACCGCCGAAAAAGCATTCCGCCTTCCGGCAGACACGTATTTTGTGATCGGGGACAATATCCCGGAAAGCAGGGACAGCCGCTATGCCGAAATCGGCAGCGTGCCGCGCCGTCAGATTCTCGGCGTGCTGATCAACAGTAAAAAACCGATTGTGGGGAAAAAGAAATGAAAGTAATTACTTTTCGTGATATCACTGCCTTGAATATTCCGCCCAAGACCTATTATGACTGGACGGTTGAAATGATCAAGAATAAAAACAACGCATTACTGCCGCCGAAAATCAGTCTGAAACCCGTTCCCGGCGTTTTCATGAACGTTATGCCGTCGATCGTGGAATCCAAGGGCGGCGTCAAGGTGGTAACGCGTTATCCGGAACGCAAGCCCAGTCTGGAAAGCCGCATCATGCTTTACAACATTGAAAACGGCGAATGTCTGGCATTGCTGGACGGCGACTGGATCACCGCCATGCGTACCGCCGCAGTTGCGGTACATTCCATTATGCTGTTGGCAAAAAAGAACTTCAAAACCGTTGCTTTTATGGGATTGGGCAACATTGCCCGCGCCACGCTGCTGACGCTGGACGCGATCGCCGACCGCGAACTTGAAATCCGTCTGCTGCGTTTCAACAAGGAAGAAGAACTGTTTGTCAAGCGTTTTGAAAACAACAAGAACCTGCATTTCACCTATTATGACGACGCCACTTCGCTGGTCAAAGGATCGGAAGTCGTGGTTTCCTGCGTGACCTACGCGCCGGAAGATTTCTGCCCGGATGACGCCTTTGACGAAGGGGTTTTGGTCGTTCCGGTACATACCCTCGGCTTTACCAACTGTGACCTGTTCTTTGATAAAGTCTTTGCCGACGATGAAGGACACGTCTGCCATTTCAAGAATTATGATAAATTCCGCAAATTCGCCGAAGTCGGCGATGTGCTGAACGGCAATGCCGTCGGTCGTGAAAATGACCGTGAACGCATTTTGGCTTACAATATCGGGGTTTCGGTACACGATATCAATTTTGCCGCTCACATTTACGAAATGATCGATAAAAACGCCGACTTGCAGGAAGTCAGCATTGACGGCCCGACCGAACAGTATTGGGTCTGACCCGCAAAAAACATTCACGCCCGACTGAATCATCAGTCGGGCGTTTTTATGCCTTTTTATTCCTTTGAAAACTGTTTGCGCTGTTTGAGATAAAACACCGCGCCGATCACGATCCACACGACAAGCATCAGATAAGACTGATTACAGAAATGGACCCCTTCCAGACCGGGGATCGGGATCAGTTGAAGGACCATGAACGCCACCGAGAAGATCACACCGACCGCGGCCAGTATTTTCAGTCCCGCCGACCCGTCTCCGTCCCGTTTGATCGTGACAAGCGTCGCGGCACTGGTGAAGAAATACCCGATCGACGCGCCGATCGCGGACATATCCACAAACCAGCCCAACGCTTCTCTGCCGAGGATCGGTCCCGAAAGCGAAATGATGATGCAGAAGATCATGGCATTTTTCGGGGTGTTGTATTTCGGATCGATCTTACCGAACCATTGCGGCAGGAACCCGTCACGGCTCATGGAATACATCAGTCGGCTGGATGCCAGATAGAATCCCATTATGCCGGACAGCACCGCGCAGGATACGCCGACACCGATCAGCACCTTGCCAAACACACCGAGCAATTCCTCGGCAGCGACCAGCAGCACCCACTCCCCTGCCATAACACGGTCCGGCCAGTTTGCCAAAGCCGCCGCGGCAACGGTATTGTTGGAAGTATATACAAAGCATCCGAACGCAATGGCGACGACCATGATCACCATAACTTTTTTATAAGAGAATTTGAATTCTTCCGCGGCCTGCGGAATGGTATCAAAACCGACAAACGCCCACGGCGCGATCGCGAAGGTCGCCAGAACGGCAGAAAGGATCCCTTTCGTTCCGGTATGGGCAAACGTGTTGATGTTTTCGGGCGTTGCGCCGCCCGCCATGGCCGCCTGTTTATCAAAACCCCAGATCGGCTGCATATTGATCCCTTTGGCCTTTGCCGAGATCAGTCCCGCGGCGCAGAGCGTAAAGGCGCAAATCGCCAGTAAAACAGCCAAAACGGTTTGAATGAATCCGGCCTTTTTAACGCCGATGATATTCAGAATGCCGAACAAAATCAAAATTGCCATAGCCAGAATGATCACACCCAGCCATACCTCAAATCCGGCGATACTGTAATGGAACCCGAATTTCAGGATATCCGCCGAGCCGTCCAATCCGTCAACGATCAGACCAATCGCGGTGGAGTTCATGGGAACGTTGGTCAGATACGCCGCCACCAGGAACCAGCCGCAGAGATACGCCATGCTTTTTCCGAAACACATTTTGGTAAAGGTGAATTCACCACCGGCTTTTGGATATTTCGGAACCATGTAGGCATAACTGCACGCGATGATGACCATAACAACGGCGCCCAGCACCATTGCGATCGCCGTACCGGCGACACCGGAGTTCGGCAGGAATTTTTTACCGGGGTTGATAAAAGAGCCCCATCCGATAATACAGCCGAACGCGATTGCCCAGACGTGGGTCGGGCTTAACTGCTTTTGAAGGGTAGGTTGATTGTTTTCCTTTGCCATACGGTCAACTCCTTTTTTATACGTCGTAAGTCTTGTCGATCGCCTTTAATTCACGGAAAGTATCGATTTCGACAATATCCTCCTCTTTGCAGGGAAGGACCTGGATCTTATACTGTCCCTTATAGACCTGGTTCGGGACGGTTTCCCAATAACGTTCTTTTCCGCCGGGTGCTAAAAACGCCTCTTTGACGTGTTCGGATAACTTGGCGCCGTCTTCGGCGTTCCAATAATAGATGCCGACCATCTGATAGCAGTTCAAACCGCCGACTTTTTCTTCCACGACGTTTCCTTCTTTATCAACGGTCAGACACCAGTCATCCGTGCGGTCTTTCCAGATACCCAGCACATCGGAATGATAATGATATTTTTTAATGATCTTTGGATTGGAGATCAGCAGATCGGCCTCAAAAACATAGGAATTCTGCATCAGATAGCGGGCGGTCATTGCGGAAGAAATGTTGTTTGCCTCGTTATAAGACGGGTTTTCCAAAAACTTGATCATCGGGTATTTATACAGCAGCTGATCGAACTGTTCCGCCAGATAGCCGCGCACAATATAGATATCGGTAATGCCGACTTCCAGGCAGGCATCGATCAGTGTGTCGATAATACGAACGCCGTTGACCCGAACCAGCGGTTTCGGCGTATTCAGCGTGACCGGGACCAAACGGGTACCGAAACCGGCGGCAATGAAGATCGCGCGTTTGGCGCGGTACGGTTCCAGCGCGTCGATACCGGCAGGGGTGATCATTCCGTTTTCGACCAGTCCCATTTCACCGAATTCCTTCATGACCTTATTGATCGTTCCGAGCGAATGACCGCAGGCCTGTTCCAGTTTGCGCTGGCTCAGCTTTGTTTTTTCGGTCGCCAGTGTGGACAAAATATCAAACTGCTTTTGCGTAAAATACATGATTCAGACTTCCTTTGATTTTGTTGCCGTGTTCATTTTCAAACGTTTTTTACCTATCAGTGAACATAATTATAACAAAAAAATCGAAATTGTCAAGCTTTTTTGATTATTTTTTGCTTGAACATCAATATTTTGAACGATTCAGGCGTTAAAACGGCAACAAAAAACCGAAAGTTCCGCGAAAGAACTTTCGGCTTTTTTATGCGGTTATTACAGGATCAGAACAGGCCGGAAATTTTACCGGTTTCGTCCACGTCGATCTTTTCGGCCGCGGGGACTTTCGGCAGACCGGGCATGGTCATGATATCACCGGTCAGCACAACAACAAAGCCGGCACCGGCGGACACCTTGACGTTTTTGACCGTTACGGTGAAGTTCTCGGGGGCGCCGAGTTTGGTCGGATCGTCCGAGAAGCTGTACTGCGTTTTCGCGATACAGACCGGGCATTTGCCGAATCCCAGATTTTCCAGTTCGGCGATCTGCTTCTGCGCCGCCGGCATGATATTGATGCCGCTGCCGCCGTAAATCTTGGTAACGACCGCTTCGATCTTTTCGGTCAGGGACAATTCATCCGCATAAGAGAAGGTAAAGTCGCCCTTTTCTTCTTCGCAGAGGCGGACGACCTCGCGTGCGAGGGCTTCACCGCCCTTACCGCCTTCCGCCCAGACGGTGGACAGAACGGTATTGACACCGAGTTCCTTACACTTCGCGATGATGAAGTCGATTTCCTTATCGGTATCGGTCGGGAAACGGTTGACCGCTACCACACAGGGGAGTTTATAAACGTTTTTAATGTTGGAAACGTGACGCAGCAGG
>JAZUFP010000219.1:0-4036 GCA_045640765.1 Acutalibacteraceae bacterium | reverse complement strand
AGGTCTTTGTCGGATCTGCGCCTGTTTGCGTATTATTGTTTCTGTTTGCCGAGATAGGCCTCTTTGATCTCTTCGTTTTCAAGCAATTCCGCACCGGTACCCTGCATGATCAGTCTGCCGGTTTCCAGAACGTATCCGTGGTGGGCAACTTTCAGTGCCATGTTGGCGTTCTGTTCATTCAGTAAAACGGTAATGCCTTCGCCGTTAATGGTTTTGATGATCTCGAAAATATCGCGGACGACCAGCGGCGCCAATCCCAGAGACGGTTCGTCCATCATCAGGATCTTCGGTTTGCTCATCAGCGCGCGGCCGACGGCAAGCATCTGCTGTTCGCCGCCCGAAAGCGTTCCGCCTGCCTGCCAGTGACGTTCTTTCAGCCGGGGGAAGAGGGAATAGACCCAGTCCATATCCTTGCTGTAATCGTCCTCGCGCAGGTACGCGCCGATTTTCAGGTTTTCTTCGACTGTCAGATCGGGGAAGATCTTTCGCCCTTCCGGCACCAGTGTAATGCCCTTGGTCACGATCGAGGTCGTGTCCATTCCGGCAATATTCTCACCTTCGAATTCAATGGAACCCGAGGCCGGTTTGACCAGACCGACGATGGAACGAAGCATGGAACTTTTTCCGGCACCGTTCGCGCCGATCAGCGTGACGATCTCGCCTGCGTTGACTTCCAGACTGATCCCCTTTACCGCTTCAATGCCGCCGTAATTGACCTTTAAGTCATTGATTTTCAGTATTGCGTTACTCATCTTCAACAACCCCCAGATATGCGTCGATTACGCGCTGATTCGATTGGATCTCGGCGGGAACGCCCTGGGCGATTTCACTGCCGAAGTCGATAACGTAAATATAGTCGGAGATCTGCATGACAAGATCCATGTGGTGTTCGATCAGGAAGATCGTCAGATCGTATTTCTCACGGATCTCCCGGATGAAGGCCGCCAGTTCCTGCGTTTCCTGCGGATTCATGCCCGCGGCCGGCTCGTCCAGCAGCAGAAGCTTCGGATCGCTGGCCAGCGCACGCGCGATTTCCAGACGGCGCTGTAACCCGTAAGGCAGACTGGTCGCGATCTCGTCCTTGTATTTGTCAAGACCCTGCTCGACTAAAAGCGCCATGGTTTCTTCCCGCATCCGCTTTTCTTCTTTGGCGTTGCCGCGGAAAGTAGCGGAAAGGAAATTCTGTTTGGCGCGCATATGTTTGGCAAGCAGTACGTTTTCAAAAACGGTCATGCTTTTCCAAAGGCGGATATTCTGGAACGTGCGCGCGATTCCCTTTTTGGTAATGATATCCGGCGTGGGCGCCAGCACCTTTCCGAGATAGGAATCGCCGTTGATGCCTTTGTAATTCTTTTTCATTTTTCCGGTCGGATGATTGCGGACGATCGGCTCGCCCATAAATTCCACCAGACCGTTGGTCGGCTCATACACACCGGTAATGCAGTTAAAAGCGGTTGTTTTTCCGGCACCGTTCGGCCCGATCAGGGCAACGATCTTTCCTTACGGAATATCCAGTGAAAGATTGTTTACCGCGACCACACCGCCGAACTGCATGGTGACGTTTTCAACGTGGAGGACATTATTGCTCATCGGTTTTGACCTCCTTCGGCTTTTTGATCTTGATCCGGTTGAACAGATCGGGTAGTTCCTTATCGCCCATGATCCCCTTGCGGAAGAACAGAACGATGATAACGATGATGATCGAGAAAACGACCATACGGAAACCGTTTCGCATCAGCGGGACCTTGAAATCGCCGATGTACTGTTCGTTATCCAGGAAGCGCAGCCACCATTCGGAACAGGCGATATACAGGAACGAAGCGATGCAGCTGCCCGAAATGGAGCCGATACCGCCGATAACGACGATCAGCAGGATCTCATAGGTCATGGCGGAGGTGAATGTTTTTGCCTGCACGGTCGAGGCGAACATGGCAAACAGCGCGCCGCCCACACCCGCGAAGAAAGAACTGATGCAGAACGAAAGACGCTTATGTTTTGCCAAATTGATCCCCATGGCCTCGGCGGCGATCTCATCGTCACGGATGGCTTTGAACGCGCGTCCGTAAGAAGAATTGATCAGCAGGACGATGATGAAAATGCAGATACCTGCCAGCAGTACGGGGACAAAGGACGAAAGGCGGAAAACGATCCTGCCCATGCTGTCCTTTACGTTGAAATCCGCGAAGGTCGGATAACCGCGCAGCGCGTTGGCGCCGTTGGTGACTTTACCGAGTTTTTCCCATTGGAAGATGGCGCGCAGGATTTCGGCGAATCCCAGTGTCGCGATCGCCAGATAGTCACTTTTCAGGCGAAGGACCGGCAGACCGATCAGATACGCGAAGACGGCGGCGATGATACCCGCGCAGACAATGGCGATCAATACCCCTAAAATCAAGCTGACCGTTGCGCCGGCGCCTTCCGTTCCGAAGACAGATTCAAACATATTGACAAAACTGAAATGAATGGAAGAACCCTGGAACAGATAATAGATGCTGTCACGCACGTTTCCCGGAATCGTCAGGATCGCGTAGGTGTAAGCGCCTAACAGCATGAATCCGGCTTGTCCCAACGAAAAAAGTCCCGTAAATCCGTTCAGCAGGTCCATCGAAACGGCGACCAGGGAGTACACGGCACCTTTGCGGATGACGGTAAACAACAGCGAGTTGGGGTTCATGGTGTTTTCCAGGATCACCGTCAACAGCAGTACCGCCAGAATAATACCGAGTGTGATGAGGGAGCCGATGCTGATTTTCTTTTTTGTTTTTTGCATTCCGTTCATCCTCCCTCTTAAACCTTATCGGTTGCCTTTTCACCGAAAATACCGGTCGGCTTGACGATCAGGATAACGATCAGCAGCGCAAAGGTGAACGCGTCCGAAAATACGGCAAAGTCGGTACCCTTGATCAGCGTTTCGCAGATTCCGATAATAAACGCGCCGATCACCGCGCCCGGCACCGATCCGATCCCGCCGAAAACAGCGGCAACGAACGCTTTTAAGCCCGGCATGGCGCCCGACATCGGGACGACGGTCGGATAGTTGGTGAAGTATAACAGACTGCCGACGGCGGCAAGGAACGAGCCGATGATGAATGTGGCGGAAATGACCGAATTGATCTTTACGCCCATCAACTGGCTGGTTTCAAAGTCCTTGGCAACGGCACGCATGGCAATACCGATCTTGGTATGATTGATCAGCAGGGTCAGCAGAATGACCAGCGCGACCACCAACACCGGCGTAATGATCGTGACCATTCTGGTCGGCGCGCCGAAGATTTTAATGGTTTTGGAAATACCGGGAATGGAAGTATAGGTCTTGGGCTGACCGCCGGTCGCGTAAAGGGCCAGATTCTGCAACAGATAACTGACACCGATGGCGGAGATCATGACCGACATTCTCGGCGCGGAACGCAGCGGTTTATAGGCCGCACGCTCGATGATAAAGCCCAAAATGACCGTCAGAACGATCATCAGCGGAATGCTGACATAGATCGGCAGGGAAGCCGATAAGTAGATCATAAACAGTCCGGCGACCATAAACACGTCACCGTGGGCAAAGTTGATCAGGCGCAGAATGCCGTAAACCATGGTGTACCCGATGGCGATCAGCGCGTATTGTCCGCCCAACGAAATACCGGACAGTATTTGTGAAATGAAAAATTCCATATCTTACCTCTTTTAAACGCCGCAAAAACGAAAGATTTTCAGGCGTTTAGAAATGATCAAAGGGAAGCCCCCCGCAAGGGGCTTCCCTTTAACGGATTGAACTGTTTTACTTGGCAACGGTCTGCTGCGTTTCAAAGACCCAAGCGGCATTTTTAGTGTCAGCGCCCTTGATATAGGCGGTGTCACGGATCGCGTCGCCGATTTCGTCAAAGGCGATATCGCCCGAAACGCCGGTGTACTTCACAGACGGAAGAGCGGCTTTGATATCGGCGGGATCGGCGGAATTCGCGGCCTTTATGGCTTCCAGCGCTACATAGTAAGCGTCGTAACCCATGGCGGTGACAGCGGAGACGGTGTCGTTGCCGCCGTTGGC
>JAZUFP010000218.1:0-10920 GCA_045640765.1 Acutalibacteraceae bacterium | reverse complement strand
CTCCGACTTGGCGGACGATCTGACCGTACCGGCTGTCAAGCGACTGCTGCGCGACCACGGCGAAACGGTATTTTCTTTTGCCGAGTACCGCGAAGCTCTGTTTGGAAACGGCGATGCGTTAAAGAATACCGCCAAAGTCGTATTGCAAAGCGGTGAGGCGTACCGCCTGCGGGATCTGTGCGTTTCGGGTGACGATCTGAACACATTGGGCATCCGCGGCACGGCCGTCGGACAAACCCTGCGTTTTCTGCTGGACGCCGTGATCGACGACCCGACCCGAAACCGCCGTGAAATTTTACTGGAACTTGCCCGAAAAGCCGAGTGAACCAAACCGAAGAACCGTCATAGAATGTAGTGAACTGCTTTCTATGACGGTTTATTTTTTTCGGAACGGAGAACGGGCATGAAAATCACGATTTTCGGCGGCGATGAGCGACTGCGTGTCGCCCAAAACGAACTGCGGAACATGGGATATACGGCGGACAGTATCGGTTTATACAAAGATCAGGTCGGCGACTATAAGGACGCACAGGTGTTTTTACTGCCGGTACCGACCACCCGTGACGGAAAAACCGTATGGGCACCGCTGACCGACTGCGAGATCCCGCTTGACGAAGTCGAACGCTCCGCACGACCCGACACACTGATCCTTTGCGCCGGTCATACCTTTCAGACAGCGCGGCAGGTCGATTATTGCCAATCCGACGCGTATGCCTTAAAAAACGCCGTACCGACCGCCGAAGGGGCGATCCGTATCGCTATTGAGCGCACCCCGTTCACCCTTTGGGAGGCGAATGCGCTGGTGATCGGATACGGCAGGGTCGGCAAAGTACTGGCGGAACGGCTTTCCGCGATGAAATGTCACGTCACCGTAGCGGCGCGAAAAAACGCCGACAAGGCGTTGGCGCGCGTACTGGGGTACGGGATCGCCGACAGCACAAAACTTTCCGGTCTGCAAGATTTTGACCTGATTTTCAATACAGTGGATGTGCCTCTGCTGGAATCGGCGGCGAATACCCTTTCGGAAAGGTGCGTGATCGACCTTTCAAGCAAAGGCGGTCTTTCGCCGCAAACCGCGAAAGAATACCGGATCGACTACTGCAAAGCCCCCGGATTGCCCGGAAAGGTATCTCCCCTGACCGCCGGAAAAATACTGGCACAAACGGTTCATGAAATACTGCAAAACCAATAGTGAGGGAGAAAAATGGAAAATATCACCGTAGGATACGCGATGTGCGGCTCGTTCTGTACGCTGAAACAGTCGGTTTCGGCTTTGGAAGAATTAAGCCGCCTGAACATAAAGATCATCCCCATTATGTCGAACGCCGTCTACACGACCGATACCCGGTTCGGCAAAGCCGAAGATTTCAGAAACCGGGTCGCAGAACTTTGCGGCACGGAAATTATCCACGATATACCGGGCGCGGAACCGATCGGCCCGAAAAGACTGCTGGATCTGCTGATCGTCTGCCCCTGCACGGGAAACACCGTTTCCAAAATCGCCATGGGCATCACCGATTCGGCGGTCACCATGGCGGCAAAAGCGCATTTGCGCAACGGACGGCCGATCGTGCTGGCGCTGGCAAGCAACGACGGGCTGGGGGCTTCGGGGAAAAACATCGGATTACTGCACAACACCAAAAACATCTACTTTGTCCCCTACGGGCAGGATGACGCAATAAACAAGCCGACCTCGCTGGTCAGCGATTTTACCCGGATCGGCGCCGCGGCGGAAGCCGCCCTTTCGGGAAAACAGATACAGCCGGTATTGCTGTAAAAAGATGTCGGTGAATGTCCACCTCGTTTTCGCTATAATAAAATTGCGCCGGAAACGCAAAGAAACGAGGAAAAACAAATGAATACCGTAGCAGTTGCGCTGATCAGCGGCGCTTCTTCGGTGGCGGTCGGAATTCTGACACTGATCGGGGTCATTGTTTCAAGCAGTAAGACCTACCGTGACGTGCAGTCTTCCCTGGCTACCGCGCAGGCGGTGACCGACACCAAGTTAGACGCCCTTGCGCGTGAAGTACGCGAACACAACAGTTTTGCCCGACAGATCCCCGTTCTGGAAGAGCAGCTTCGTGTCGCGAATCACCGCATCAGCGATCTGGAATCCATCGGAAGGAGAACACCGCCGGCATGTTAAAAATCACAAACGTCCAATGTCCCGCCGAACAGATCGGCATTAAATGTCCCTATTCCATGAAACCGACCCGTGTCGTCATCCACAATACCGCGAATGACGCGCCCGCCGAAAATGAGATCGCCTATATGCACCGCAACGCGAATGAAACCAGTTTTCATTTCGCGGTGGATGATAAGCGGATCATCCAGGGCATTCCGCTTGACCGGAACGCCTGGCACGCCGGGGACGGACACGGCAAAGGCAATATGCAGGGCATCGCCATTGAGATATGCTATTCCAAATCGGGCGGCACGCGGTTCAGAAAGGCACAGCAGAACGCCGCCGAACTGACCGCGTATCTCTTGAAAAAATACGGTTGGGGCATAAACCGTGTCACCAAGCACGAAGATTATTCGGGCAAGCACTGTCCCCACCGCACGTTAGACGAATACGGCTGGGACTATTTTCTGAAACTGGTGCAGAACGAATTGAACGCCGCGCCGAAAAAGACGGCCGCGAAGAAAACCGCGGTAAAAAAAGCCGCGAAAAAGTCGGTCGAAACGCTGGCACGCGAAGTCATTGCCGGCAAGTGGGACAACGGTGCCGCGCGCAGGCAGAAACTTACCGCGGCCGGATATGACTACACCGCCGTTCAGAAAAGAGTAAACGAACTGCTAAAATGAGGAATGATCAATGAAAAATTTTAAGCAGTGGATCAAAGCCGCCGCGATTCGCGCGGCAAAAACCATGGCGCAGACCGCCGGTGCCATTATCGGGACCGGCGCGGTTCTGGGTGATATCAACTGGATCAAATTGCTTTCCGCCACCGCGTTGGCAGGCATTCTTTCCCTGTTGACCAGCACTGCCGGTCTGCCGGAAGTAGAAGAATCCGCATAAAAGCAAGGGGGCACCGTTCGGTGACCCCGTGCTTTTGCATACAGAACGGAAAAACCGCCAGGTTTCCCTGACGGTTTCGGTAAGGCTATATCATAAGATTATTTTTATCAAAGTATGTGCTTTCAAAAAATATCGGTACAAGCAAAAAACCTGCCGTAAAGCAAGTTTTCGACCCGTTGCGAATAGCCCGGCGGGTTCCGGTAAACGTTTGGACGGTCCTTATTCAGCCGCTTCTTCGTTTGCTTCTTCTTCACGCATTTTGGCGAAGCATTCACTGCAATAGACCGGACGGTCATCACGCGGAATGAAAGGAACCTTTGCTACACCGCCGCAGGCAGCGCAAGTGGCTTCGTGCATCTCACGCGGAGCACGGCCGGCATTTTTGCGTTTGTCACGGCAGGGTTTGCAGCGCTGCGGTTCATTTTCGAATCCTTTGGATTCGTAAAATTCCTGCTCGCGGGCAGTGAAGACGAATTCTTCTCCGCAATCCTTGCAAACTAACGTTTTGTCCTCAAACATTTTTTGTACCTCTCTCGTTTGATTTTTACCCCGGACGGATTGGATACCGCCGTTTTCCGAAACGGACGTTTTATTCTAAACTACGTGGGCATGATATGAAAAACGCAGACTGCGTTTTTACCGGATTTCCCGCAACTTTTTGCGGATTCGGGTCAGGGCGTTATTGACCGATTTGACGGTGACCTTTTCCGATTCGGCGATTTGAGCGTAGCTGCCGCCAGCTAAAAACGCCGACAGCACACGGTATTCAAACCCCGAAAGATCGACCTTGATATGATCCGCCAGCGACCGGAAACTTTCCCGTTCGATAACCAGCGTTTCGGCGCTTTTTTCGCCGACCGTTTCAGGCGTGTCATCCAGCGAGGACACCATGGTCCTTGGAATACGGCGTTTTCTACCGGAAGCACGGTTGGCATCCATCATCGCGCGTTTCACACACAGCCGTACAAAGGTGGAAAAAGATGCCTGTCCCGGGCGATAATCCCGGACGGCGGCATACAGTGCGATGGACCCGTCCTGCACGTAATCTTCCACTTCGCTTTCGTGCGGCGCGTAATCCCGCGCAAGCGAACGGACGACCGGCATATAACGGTTCAGCAGTGGTTGAAACATCTCATAATGACCGGCATTGATCCCCTCGATCAACGCATCATCCGATAAGTTCAAACTGTCTTCCACGCACACTTCACCCGTCAAAATCCAAATGCCAATTCTTTACAATACGTTAATAATACATTAAAAATAACGAAATGTCAAGTTTTTTTCACAAAAAGTAAAAAAAATTATGCAATTTGCTACATTTCACCTATCATATATTGACATAATGCTGATAAAGTTATAGAATATAATATACTTACAGGGAGGTCATCACATGAATAAGATTTATGAATTATGGTGTCAGAACGCGACGGCTGATCCGGATCTGATCGAAGAACTGAAAAATATCCGTGACGACGAAGAAGCCATCAATGACGCCTTTTATACCGACTTGGCTTTCGGGACCGGCGGCTTGCGCGGCGTGATCGGTGCCGGCACAAACCGCATGAATATTTACACCGTCGGCAAAGCCACGCAGGGTCTTGCCGCCTACGTCAATTCCGTCAATCCGGACGGTCGGGTCGCCATTGCCTATGACAGCCGGATCAAATCGGATATTTTTGCCCGTGACGCGGCAACCATTTTCGCCGCCAACGGCATTCACGTATTTCTGTATAAAGAACTGATGCCGACGCCCATGCTTTCCTTTGCCGTGCGGTATCTGCACTGCGACGCCGGCGTCGTTGTGACCGCCAGTCACAATCCCGCCAAATACAACGGCTACAAGGCCTACGGCAGCGACGGCTGCCAGTTGGGACTGGAAGCCGCCGATTACGTGCTTTCGATCATGAACGGGATCGACGTATTCAACGGGATCAAACGCATGGATTTTGAGGAAGCGGTCAACCGCGGACTGATCGAATATATCGGCGACGACGTGATCGAAGCGTATCTGGACGAAGTGGAAAAACGCCGTGCCGAACCGACGCTGGACGTTTCCGATCTGAAAGTGATCTATACCCCCCTGAACGGCACCGGCAACAAACCGGTGCGTACCATTCTGCGGCGCATGGGCATGGATCAGGTCACGGTCGTACCGGAGCAGGAAAACCCGGACGGCAACTTCCCCACCGCCCCGTTCCCGAACCCGGAGATCCGGCAGGCGTTTGAATGCGCGCTGAAACTGGCCGAAGATATCCACCCCGATCTGCTGCTGGCGACCGATCCGGACGCCGACCGTGTCGGCATTGCCGTGCCGGACGGGGACGATTACCGTCTGTTCAGCGGAAACGATACGGGCGCTTTACTGCTGTACTACATTCTGGAACGCCGTAAAGCAAACGGCACGCTGCCCGAAAATCCGGTCGCGGTCAAAACCATTGTTTCCACCGAATTGTGCCGGAAGATCTGTGACGATTTCGGCTGTGAACTGCGCGACGTACTGACCGGGTTCAAGTTTATCGGTGAACAGATCGGTCTTTTGGAAGAACAGCACGAAGAAGACCGTTACATCTTCGGATTTGAGGAAAGTTACGGGTATCTGGCGGGCAGTTACGTCCGCGACAAGGATTCGATCGTTGCATCCATGCTGATCTGCGAAATGACCGCCTACTACAAGAGCCGCGGCATTACGCTGATCGACCAGTTGGATAACATTTACCGCAAGTACGGTTATTATTACTGCGCCCAAAGCAGTTTTTACTGCGAAGGGCAAAGCGGAATGCAGCACATTTCCGATTTGATGGAAGGTCTGCGAAACGGCACGCCGAAAGTCATTTCGGGCAGTGACGTCATCCGTGTCAACGATTATCAGCGCGCCGTCAGCACCGAAGCGGACGGCACCGAGACCGCGCTGACTTTGCCGAAATCCAATGTGATCAGTTTCTTTTTGGCAGACGGCAGCTCGCTGATCGTCCGTCCGTCGGGAACAGAACCGAAAATCAAACTGTACGTCAGCGCCGTCGGCAAAACAGCGGATGCCGCTGACCGCCGCCGGGACGAACTGATCGCCGCGGGAACGCAACTGCTGGGATTCTGACATCATATTAAAACACGGCTTTGCCGATTGGCAAAGCCGTGTTTTTTTATCCCTTTAATTTTTCAACAAACCGTTTCATCCGTTTCAGCGCCTTGTTGGTATGCTCGGTCGAATAACAGTAGGAGACGCGGATAAAACCTTCTCCCCCCTGCCCGAACGCCGTACCCGGCACGACAGCGACCTTTTCCTCACGCAGCAGACGTTCGCAGAATTCATCCGACGAAAGTCCGGTGCTTTGGATCGACGGGAACGTATAAAACGCGCCTTTCGGTTCGCGGCAGACAAGACCCATTTCGTTAAATCCTCTGACCATCAGCCGACGGCGGCGGTCATATTCTTCGATCATGGATTCGACCTCGTCATCACAGTGGCGCAGTGCTTCGACCGCGGCATACTGCGACGTGGTCGGCGCGCACATGATCGCGAACTGATGGATCTTCGTGATCTGTTTCATCAGCGGCGCCGGACCGCAGGCATACCCCAGACGCCAGCCGGTCATGGAAAACGCTTTGGAAAAGCCGTTGACCGTGACGGTACGTTCCCACATTCCGTCCACCGATGCCGGTGAAACGTGTTTGCCGCCGAAGGTCAATTCGGAATAGATCTCGTCCGACAGCACCAAAATATCGGTATCTTTCAGTACGGCAGAGATCGCCTCGATATCCTGCCGTTCCATGATCGCGCCGGTCGGGTTGCAGGGGTACGGCAAAATCAGCAGTTTGGTACGCGGTGTGATCAGCGGTTTCAGCCGTTCGGGCGTGACCTTGAACTCGTCTTCGGCGCGGGTTTCCAGAATGACCGGAACGCCGCCCGCCAAACGGGTGATCGGTTCATAGCAGACGTAGCTCGGCTGCGGGATGATGACTTCATCCCCGGGCGAGACCACGGCACGGATCATGCCGTCGATCGCCTCACTTCCGCCGACCGTCAGCAGGACTTCCTTTTCGGGCTCGTAGGTCAGACCGTATTTCCGATCCAGATAACGCGCGATCTCCCGACGCAGTTCGATCAGCCCCTGATTGGAAGTATATTTCGTTCTGCCGCGTTCCAACGCGTTGATGCCTGCTTTCCGCACCTGCCACGGAGTCTGGAAATCCGGCTCGCCCACGCCGAGCGAAATGACGTCGTCCATCGTAGCGGCAATATCAAAAAACTTACGAATCCCGGAGGGTTTGATTTCGCGAACCGTCGGATTCAGGAGTTTTTCATAATCCATCATAACAGATATTGCCCCCTACTGTCCTGCTCCGGCTCAAAAAGCTGAACGTCCATTTCCTTATAACGGCGCATGACAAAATGCGTGGTAGTTGAGGTGACCGAATCAATGGTCGACAGTTCACGGGCGACAAAACGCGCCACATCCTGCAATGTTTTCCCTTTGACAACCACGCTGAGATCATAAACACCGGACATCAGATAAACCGATTCCACTTCGTGATAAGCGGCGACCTTTTCCGCCACTTCCTCAAAGCCGAGTTCCGCCTTGGGCACCACGTTGAGTTCAACGATCGCCGAAACGTAGGCGCCGTCCAGCTGTTCCCAGTCGATCACCGCGCGGTATCCGCAAAGGATCCCCTCTTTTTCCAGCGTTTCCATTTCATTTTCGACCGCTTCGGCGGTCGTGTTCAGCATAGCGGCCAGTTCATCGGTCGAATAACGCGCGTTGCGCGCCAGCAATTTCAACAGTTCGATTCTCATAATATAAATCCTCCCTTTTAATAAAAAACGTCCCGAACGTCGTTTTTATGACGTTCAGGACGGACAATGCCGTGGTACCACCTGAATTCGGGAAAATTCCCGCACTCGATCGGTAAAAACCGCAGTCCGGATAACGGCAGACCACGCCGGACTCCCTTTCGGGAACAGCTCAAAGGCAGCGTTCACCGCAGTTCCGTATTGCCTTGCACCGAGCGGCAACTCTCTGAAACGAAAAAAGCGGCTACTGATCCTCATCGTTGCTTTTTACTCCATTATGATACCCGAATTCCGACCGTTTGTCAAGAAGTTTGAATACAAATTATCCGCGGCGGAATCGGGCGGATGAAAGTCCACGCTCCCGATTGAAAAGAATGATCAGCGCGAAAAAACTTTTACGCCATGGTTTCCAGCATTTTTTCGGTCACTTCATAAAGGCATTTTTCACCCGAAACGTACCGCAGATATTCCGCCCGCATATAGGCGGACATCCGGTGTACTTCATTCCCGATACTGCCGGCGATATGCGGCGTCAGCACACAGTTTTCCAACGAATAAAACGGTGAACCGGCGATTGGCGGTTCCGGCTCGGTGACATCCAGCACGGCTGTCAGATCCTGCCGTTTTTCAAGAACGTCCGCCAGTTCGGATTCCACGACCTGCGCGCCGCGGCCCGTGTTGATAAAGGTGGCATACGGCGGCATTTTTTCAAACAGTTTGCCGTCTAACATTCCTTTGGTTTTTTCGTTATCGGCAAGATGATTTGAGATCACTCGACAATTTTCGAACAAAAACGGCAGGTCGCATTTGACAACACCGAATTCTTCCGCCTCGCTTTCCGGCAGAAACGGATCGAACACAAACACATTCAGATCGTGCCGTTTCAGTTCCCGGATGACCCGTTTTCCGATCATACCGGCACCGATGATCCCGATATTGGCGTCAAAATTACCGATGTAATGTGTTTTACGCTCGGCAGCGGCACCCAACTCCCCTTTGCTTTGATAACGGGAATCGGCATAAAACCCTTTGTTGGCAAGGATGATCTGCGCCACGGTATATTCGGCGACCGGAACGGCGTTGGCCGCCCAGGCGCTGAAAATCCGTACACCGGACTTCAACAGCGGACGGGCAAAATACTGCACCGTTCCCGCCGCGTAAAACACACATTCCAGCGATGGGAATATTTTTCTGACCTCTTCTTCCGAAAGGACCGGAAAACCCCACGTGGAAAAAATGTATCTGACGTCACGGAATTTCGCGGTGTCGTTGCGTACATCCGCGCCGGTATAAACCGTTTCATCCAGTCCGGCTTCCGTTTTCAGAAAATCCAGAACGTCCCGTGAATACACGTTATTCACAGCGTTATTCCGATCGGACAAAAGGATCGCGTTCATACGGTCATTCCCCCACTATTTCTTCAAGTGATTTTGCTTCACTTGTCAGACTTTCGATGTTATTATCCGGCATGAATTCCAGCAGGAGCGTATGCGTTCCCGTAAATTCGGCAAGATATTTTTTCCAGGTTCCCACGCCGTCACGAAGCGGATATTTTTTGCTGTTTTCCCAGTTGAAAACGTGGATATGGGTCGTAAACGGCGCGATCTTCCGCGCGTAAAGGATATTTTCGCCGACCGTGCGATACTGATTCGGCTGCCAATACATTCTGAAATGATCGGAACGCACCGCCCGCATCAGTCGCAAAGCGCCATCGATACGATCGGTCACCGTATCGTTATGGCATTCCATACACAGTGTGACACCGTTCTTTTCGGCAAGTTCCGCCGCTGTTTTGCACACCGCGACAAGCGAAGAAAACTCTTCATCCGTATACGCGTCGTAACCCTTAACGCCGCACCAAAGCCGTAAAACGTCGGTGCCGAGCAGTTTCGCGGCACGGATATAAAGCGGCAGTTCTTCGATCGGGGACTGCCCCAGCCGAAAGTAGGTGCCGTAGGAGCAGATGTCGATCTTTTCTTTTTCGCATAAGGTTGCGATTTCGCGAAGTTTGTCGGGATCGCCGGCCGGGGCGTGTACGTCACTGCCCCACTCCACACATGAAAGTCCGGCGTTTTTGATCGCTTTGACGATTTCTTCGACGGTATTATTCCGGAAGCTGACCGATACCAGACCGCACCGATACATCCCGTTTTCCCCCTTAAAAAATGTTTTTGTTTTCCCGATAACCGTGCCATACGTTTTCAAAAAAGGCGTCCTCGTCGGGAATGGGTCTTACCTTTCGCCAGGATACGGTATATTCATTACCGCAAAGCGAAACTTCCTGTATTTTATCACGGGAATCGCCCGATTCACTCCGCATTCGGAAAATTTCTTCAAGACCCCGGCGTTTATCACCGGTTTTATCGCAGTACAATGCCGATCCGCGCGTACCGTCAACGGTATCGGAAAAGTCGATCATTGCGGTCAGCACCGCCGCCTGAACACGCAGCGTGTCATATAGTTTATATGCCTTATAAAGGTTTTCGCGGTCCCGCACGCCGAACCGATCGGTAAAAGCGTCGATTTGCGACAGTATTTTCCGAAGCGCGGCAGACATATTTTCTTTTTCACGGATTGCCGCGCCGGTATTGCTCATCAGGCGCATCGCTTCCGCCGTGCTTTGGGTGATATTATCCGCATTGGTCAGGATCGCCGCGCAAAAACGGTTCTGCCTGTTGACGGCGGCATCCAATGCTTTTTCAAAATCGCAGTCTTTGCCGTTTTCCGCATTTGAAAACGAAATGAACTGCGCCGCGCGCAAAGAGCCCACCTGCCCCGCGTTCAGCGCACTGCCGCCGGGTCGCGTGACGCCGTGTGTTCCGGCGCATTCCCCCGCGGCAAACAATCCCTTCACTCCGGTCTGCCACCACAGATCCACGGCGATACCGCCGTTATTGTGCTGGGCGCAAAGGGCGATTTCCAGATACGATTTACCGATATCAAGCCCCTTGGAAGCGTACAGTTCAATGGCGGGACGGTTCATTTTTTCAAGCCGTTCGATCGGGGTACCGAACAGCGCGCCGGCCTTTTCAAGATAGGCGCAGGCCTCTGCCGACAAGCGTTTGAAGTCGATTTTTTCCAACCCGAACGGATTTTTGGTATAAGTCGG
>JAZUFP010000217.1:0-3476 GCA_045640765.1 Acutalibacteraceae bacterium | reverse complement strand
GATAAATCGGACGCGCACACGCCGGCGCTGATCACTTTGATTACGACCCAATCTTCTTTGCATTCGGGGTAAGGATAATTCTCATCTAATTTCAGTTGACCGTCACGGTCCCAGACAATAGCTTTCATTGTTTTGCGTCCCCCTTGCTTTCAATCTCATCCCGTATGGCATTCATTTCATTGCGGCAGGCATTCACAAGGAATGCCGCATCCATGGAATAGGCAACGGAATCGAATCCGTTTTTGAAGTATTTGATCGCCGCCGTACGGTTTGCCGTGAAAATCATCGTGAATTTTCCGGCTTCCCGGCACGCTTTGAGAATGCGGCTCAATGCGGCAACGAATTCGGGATTATCAAATTCTCCGGGAATTCCCATGGCGATCGACAAATCATAAGGACCAACGAAAATTCCGTCTACCCCCTCGGTGGCGGCAATTTCTTCGATCGATCCCAGCGCCTCGGTCGTTTCGCACTGGGGAATGAGAAGCACCTGCTCATTGAAATACGCCATGGTTTCCTGCACGCTCATATCAAGCATGAAACCCCATCCGTCTTTTCGGCTTCCGGAAAAGCCGCGGTTGCCGATGGGCGTGTACTTGGACCAGGATACAAGCTGTTTTACGTCTTCCACCGTCTTCACGTTCGGCACGATCAATCCCTGCACACCGACGTCAAGCAGTTTTAATATTGCCGGTCTGGAAATTCCTCTGACACGGGCAAGCGGCGTGATCCCGCCGTGCTCTGCGGCACGTACCATCGACAGGGTCGTTTCGGCTTCGATCGGGGAATGCTCGTTATCGAAAATCACATAGTCCAGTCCCGCGTAGCCGAGTGCTTCAACGACGTTCTCACTTATCAGTTCACAAAACGTCCCGACGGGTTTTTGCCCGGCCGCGATTTTTTCTTTGAAAGTATTGTTGGCTTTTGAAGCAAACATATTGTCCTCCTTATATAATGAAATAGTCAATTTCCGTCGGATAGTCAAACAGAAGTTTTGCCCCATCCGCTTGCAATACATAATCGTTTTCCACGCGAATTCCCCATAAATCGGGTGCGTATAGTCCCGGTTCTAACGTGAAGAACGCGCCGGTTTGGATTTCATCCTTATGACCTGTATCGAACGCAGGCGTCATATAAGGTTCGGAACCGATCAGATGTCCCATGTGGTGCGGCATCATTCCGCCGTATCCCATTTCCGCGAGCAGGTTTTCCGCGTCGCGTTTCACCTTTTCGGCACATATCCCGGGCATCATCAATGACGCGCCGAACGATTGCAGTTTCAAAACGGCACCGTATGCCTTTCTGATTTCGTCCGAAGGTTCACCCAGAAAAAATGTGCGGCAGGTGTCACTCCACGTGCTTCCGCACCGGACGGATAAATCGAGAATGAACCCGTCGCCGCGGGAAAGTTTGTATTCCGTGGGATCACCGCCGATAAGACCGCAGCGCTTTCCGCCTACAAAGTCCCCGATAAACTCGTGAGAAACATCTGACAGCATATCGTCAACGACGGTTTTGGTAAGTTTGTAAATTTCCCGTTCACTTACACCGGGTTTAAGATGGGTGCGGACCGCATCGTAAACCGCCTTATTCACTTCAAGCGCACGAATCAGCTCATCAAGTTCATTCATAGGTACATCCTGCTTTCTGTAAGATAAAAGAAAAACCATTGGTCTTTGCGTTTGCGAAAACCAACGGTTTGTTTTGACTTCAACCTTTGCACAACCATTTCGCAAAACGAAAGAATCGAACAGCCCCTATTCCGGAATCACTGTCTGGTCGATACAAAGAACGATATTTATCTATGAATTCAATATAGCATGAGACTTTTGATATGTCAAGGATTATTTGCTTTTTGTGCCGGGACCCATCGTTCCGGCTTGTCTTTTTTGCGAATTTTTACTTGCGGTAACAAATCTATTGACCGCCGCTGAAGAAGATGATAGAATTAGCGGTGGCAAGAATCTTCTTCGGAGGGATAGGCATGGATTTTGACGAATTGCTTAAAGAGAAAAAATGTTCCTGTGGGAAAACGCATTCCTGCGAAATCAAAAAAGTACTGATATCCGAGGGCGCATTAAACGGAATTCTCCCTTGCGTGGGAGAAAGGTCACACGTGATTGTGGTCGCGGACGAAAATACGTATCAGACCTGTGGTGATAAGGTCTGTGATCTGCTTTCGGCAAAGCTCGAGACAAAGCTCATTTACAAAAGAAGCGGTCTTTTGGTGCCCGACGAAACGGCCGTTGCGGAACTGTACGCTCTCGTTTCGGAAAAGACCGACCTGATTCTCGGTATCGGCTCGGGTGTTATACAGGATATATGCAAATACGTCAGTTTCAACGTTTCTCTTCCTTACGGTATCATCGCGACCGCCCCGTCGATGGACGGTTACGCTTCCGGCGGCGCGGCAATGATCATGAACAACATGAAGGTGACCTATACAGCCCACGTCCCGGAATTCATCATCGGTGACGTCAACGTGCTGAAAACCGCGCCGACGGAGCTGATACAATCGGGTTACGGGGACATCCTGGGGAAGTATTCCTGCCTCAATGACTGGCGGCTTTCCGCCGTCGTGAACGGAGAATACTTCTGTGATGAAATATACGGGCTCACATTCGATATGATGATAAAGACCCGGGGACTCGGAAAAGCTTTGCTTGAAAGAGAACCCGCGGCTATTCAAACGCTCACCGAAGCGCTTGTCGGTGTCGGTATAGCAATGGCTCTCGCGGGGAATTCCCGTCCCGCATCGGGATCGGAACATCACCTTTCACACTTCTTCGAGATCGTCGGCATCCTAAACGGCGAGCCGTACTTCCTGCATGGCATAGACGTGCTTTATTCCGCGGTATGCACGGCAGAACTGCGTAAAAAACTTTTATCCGTCGAAATCCCCGAAAAGGCATCGGACTTTGACAGAACTTCGTGGGAAGAAAACATCAGAAAGATATACACCGGGGCGGCAGACGGAGTCATCGAACTTCAAGACAAGGTCGGCAGATATCAAAGGGAAGACGTCGCGGTCTACCGCGAAAAGTGGGACGAAATAAAAGCTGTCCTTTCTGAAGCGCCGACAAAGGAAGAAATGCTCGGATACGTTTCGGATATCGGGCTTGACTTTGCGCAGTTTGAAGAACGCTACGGCAGGGAAAAACTTGAAAACGCGATCTGGTTCGCCAAGGATCTGAAAGACCGATACACCGTTCTGTGGCTCTATTATACCCTCTTTTATAAGGGCTGACGAATTTGAAGCAAAAAACCGCCTTACGGCGGTTAATAGATTGCGGCTGCCGCCGCAGATCAGCTTGCTTACGCTCGCATTGGATGATTCCAAAGTCGAAGAGTTAAGATTTCAGATCAATCCACAAAGCGGGGCGAACGCAGTCACCATCATAGTTGACACGGTCACCACTGCAACCGACCGAGCCGCCAGTGTAGACACTGGCGGCATAATCCTGAAAATAGCCGGG
>JAZUFP010000216.1:0-6497 GCA_045640765.1 Acutalibacteraceae bacterium | reverse complement strand
CAGTATTTCCTCGGTCAGGTTTTCCTCCGTTTTCTATATCCTCATCAGGGGTGTGATCGGCTGGAACGCCTATCTGATCCGTCGCGGCAAGGAGGAAAAATCATGATCTATCTGAAACTTTTTCTCGTATTTCTGGAAATCGGCGCCGTTTCGTTCGGCGGCGGGTACGGTATGCTTTCTCTGATCCGGGAAATGACCATCGCGAACGGATGGCTGAATGAAAGCCAACTGCTGAATTTCGTTGCCGTTTCGGAATCCACCCCGGGCCCGATCGCCATCAACATGGCGACCTTTGTCGGATCGTCGCAGGGCGGGATTTTCGGCGCGTTCTGCGCGACGCTGGGGGTCGTTTTGCCGTCCTTCATCATCATTCTCATCATCGCGGCGGTCCTGCGCAGTCTGATGAAGAAAAAGGCGGTCCAGGGCATTCTGTGCGGCATTCGTCCCTGCGTGGTGGGGCTGATCCTGGCGACCGCCTGCATTTTAGGGATCTCCACCCTGTTCGGATTCGCAAAAATCGGCGACACCGCCGCGGTCAACGGCATCGGCATCGGCATTTTTGCCGCGGTTGCCGCGATCGGTTTTATCTATAAAAAAATAACCGGCAAAAAAATTTCACCGATTTTGCTGATCGTTATTTCCGCCGTTTTAGGCGGCGTGCTGTTTTCGCTGTGAATTGACGGTATAACAAAACCCGGCATACTTTCCGTATGCCGGGTTTTTGATTTATTCCGATATCAATGCCACTGGAAGGTCACAAGACCGTACACATAAAGGGCCACGATGATGAACGGTACGATATAAAAGACCGGGCGCATCCAGTTTTTGATTTTAAGTCCTTTACCGTAATTGGCTTCTTCAATGAAGTTTTTCCAACCCCAACCGAACTTGTAGGTACAGAACAGGGTGATCGCCAACGAACCGAGCGGCAGCAGATTGGTGGAAACGATGAAATCCCAGAAATCCAGGAATGCCGAACCGTCTGCAAACGGCTGGAACTTAATGACACTGTAACCGAGTGCGGTGGTCAGCGCCAGTCCGAAAATGCAGACGCCGCAGACCAAACAACCGACCGGACGGCTCCATCCGGTAAGTTCGCGTACCATGGCAAGGATATTTTCGCAGACCGCCAAGACGGTGGAAAGCGCGGCGAAAACCATGAACAGGAAGAAGAACGTACCGACCCAACGACCGGCAGTGCCCATTTTGTTGAACACGGTCGCCATAGTATTGAACAGCAGGCCGGGGCCGCCGTCAACATCAAGTCCGTTGCTGGTGCAGGCCGGGAAAATGATTATACCCGCCATCAGTGCGACAAAGGTATCCAACGCGATGATATTGACCGATTCGCCCAACAAGGAACGTTCCTTATTGATATACGAGCCGAAGATCGCCATAGAGCCGATTCCCAAACTCAACGTAAAGAACGCCTGATTCATCGCGGCAACGATGACTTCCAGATTGATCTTGCCGAAATCGGGCAGCAGATAGAACTTATAGCCCTCTTTCGCGCCGGGCAGAGTCGCGCAGTAAATAGCCAGACCAACCATCAGTGCCAACAGAATGACCATCATGTACTTGGTGATGCGTTCCAGACCCTTTTGCAGGTCGAAACACAAAATCCCGAAGCCGAGCACAACGATGACCGCAAGGAAAATGACGTTGATCGGTGCGTTCGTGATCATGTTGACGAACGGGTTTTGGGTGACCTCCCCTGCCGCGTCTTTCAGAACGACAAGGTCTTTACAGTCGCCGATCAGGAACTTGCAGAAATAATACAAGATCCAACCCGAAACGACGGTATAGAACGACATCAGCGCCGTATTACCGAGCAAAGCCACGCCCGAATACACACCCCATTTTTGTTTCGGACCCTGTAATTTCTGGAACATTTTGACCGGACTGGCCTGCGAGGCGCGACCCATGGCAAATTCCATGATCATTACCGGAAGTCCCAAAACCAACAGGCAGATCAGATAAACCAAAACGAATCCGCCGCCGCCGTTGGCACCGGTCATTGTCGGGAATTTCCAGACGTTTCCGCATCCGATGGCGCATCCGGCGGACAGCAGGATAAAGCCAAGACGGGAACCGAGTCTTTCACGTTTGTTTTCCATAAATGAACCTCCAATATGTTTTTGCTGCATAGCATTTTTGATTATATACCAATATTCGGTAAAAATCAAGTTTTTCATATATAAAAAAAGAGGGCGGATCGTTCCGTCCTCTGTCATCCTATTATAAATACCGCTCCGCCGGATAGACAAGATACTCCGCTTCACGCAATTCGTCCACCGTCACAAGACCGGCCGGCGCGCACAAAACCGATGGGATCCGATTGACGATCGTCGCGCAGGTATGCTCGACCGTTGCCGGTTTTACCACATGAAATTCGGTGTCGGGCTCGCCGGTGATCTTCCAGTCGCACAGATCGCCGTCATCGGGACCGTATACCTTGCCGATGCATTGCGTTTCCAGCGTGATGCCCTGCACCGTTTCCGTTGTGACGACCGCCGCCATGCCGATACAGTTGCCGGGCTCGATCCATGCGCCGAGCGTTTTTGAAAAAATGCGTTTGTTATGAAAATACGGCACACATTTCTGGCTTTGCCGGCAGACTGTCAGTCCCAGTTTGGAAGCAAGCGCTTCGTTGGAATTCCAGACGTAGGACGGCTCCGGCGTTTCGGGATGCGCGACGCGTTCTTCAAATTCTTCCGCGGTCAGACCGACGCCGTGCGCTTTTGCCAAGGCCATTCCGTAATCTTCCACGTTATAGGACACGGCGCCTTCGATTTTGCGGATCCGGTGACAGCCGCCGGCGACCATGCCGACCATATTCACCCAGAAAATATCTTCCATTCCGCTTCCGACAAAGGTGCATCCGTTTTTTCGGGCGATCGCGTCCAGCCGGTTTGCCGAAACGGGATCGGTCGTGCGGCAGTCGGTCGCTTCCTCGCAGGTGGTGATCACGTTAATTCCACGGGAAAGACACTGTTCAAAAGCGTCATAGCATTCCCCAACCAGACTGAACAGCGTGACAACAGCGATATCGGCATCGGTCTCATCCAAAACGTTTTCCGCGTCCGCTCGGATCAGAATGCCAGTTTTATATCCCAGTTGGGCATAATCACCGATATCTTTTCCGATCTTTTCGGGGTCGGTGTCGATTGCTCCGACGACCTCGATCCCCTTTTCGGTCAGATAGCGCAGGATATATTTGCCCATTTTTCCGCATCCGTATTGCACCGCTTTGATTCTTCGCATAAACATTCCTCTTTCCACAGTTTTTTACTATTATTACACGAATCATTACAATTATGACGCCGCCCTTTACTTTTGAAACGTGATATGGTATATTGATAAAAAAGCGTAAGGAGAACGTTATATGAAACTTGGATTAGTGGTCGCGATCGAAATGGATTCGGTTTTCGCGCATTACAAAAACATTGAGCAGTTGGATGCTCCGAAAGGATTTCAGGTCTACCGTACCCAAAGCGGTGCCAACGAATTATTCATCATTCATACCGGCATGGGCACCATTGCCGCCGCCGGCGGAACACAGTACCTGATCACGCGGTTCGGCGTGGAACGGATCGTCAATTTCGGGGTGGTCGGCGGACTGACCGCGGAAATGGGCAAACAAAAGGTTTGCGTGGTCGATCGGGTCGTTCATTACAAGTACGACTGTTCGGAATTTTTACCGCTCAAAATCGGTCAGGTCGCCGAGCATGAATCGGTCTACCTTCCCACCGCGCCCGATCTGGTCGAACACGCCGTCCGTGAAAATGCCGGTCTTAAAAAAGTGACCTGCTGTTCCGGGGACAAATTCGTCGGCACAGCCGAGGAAAAGGAAAAGATCCATTTGGATTTTGACGGCGATGTCTGCGATATGGAATCGGCAGGGATCGTACTGACCTGCGAAGCCAACGATATTCCCTGCCTGCTGCTGAAAGCCGTTTCGGACGGACTTGCCGGCGGCGCGAAAGAATTTTTTGAAGAACTGAACGACGCAAGTCTGCTGTGTTTGAAAGTCGCCGATCAGGTCATGAACACGTTATGACCAACGGCGTTGATATCCGTAACTGATCACAAAAAATCAAAAAGGACTGTCACAAATGGTTTATCCATTCGTAACAGTCCCTTTTTTATTGTATCAATTATTCGGCAACGACCTTTTCAACCACGACTTCATCCGCGTTCGTACCCGTTTCCTGATGACGGAAGAAAACGAAGTATACGACTATGCCGATCACGACCAGCGCATAGGCGGTCAACGTGATGTACAGACCGTTCGCGCTGAATGCGCGTTTTCCGTTATCGCCGGCCGGCATAATGAGATCGAACAGACCGAAGACCTCAACCGCAAGGATCAGCAGCGGTGTGATGTATTTGACCATCACAGCAAACACTTTGCCGAACCAACCCATTTTGGTGCCGCCTGCTTCGATTTCCTCCACCGCCTTTTTGCCGCCGACGATCCAACCGACGCAAATACAGCCGAGGAGCGCGCAGACCGGCATGAGGACCGTGTTGGTAATAATATCGAACAGATCCAAAAGATCCTGACCGAAAACGGTGAAAGAATTATTGCCCTGCAATACCATACCCAGCGAAATACCGATCGGAACAGAAACCAAGAAACATATTGCCGCGACCACGACCGTGGATTTTTTGCGGTCAACATGGAATTTCTGAATCACGAACTGGGTCGCCACTTCCAGCAAAGAAATGACCGAAGTCAGTGCCGCAATAACGACCATGCCGAAGAAGAGCAGCGAAACGACCTGACCGATCACGCCCATTTCCTCGAAAACCAGCGGCAGCGTGGTGAACATCAAGGTGATACCGCCCATGCCGAGTTCTTCCACCGGAACGCCCTGAATAGCGGCGTAATGATAGATCGACGGGAAAATCGCCAGACCGGCAAGCAACGCGACCAGCGTATCAAAGATACAGATCATTGCGGTAGACTTGACCAGATTGATCTCCTTACCGGCGTAGGAACCGTAGGTGACCATGATACCCATACCGAGTGACAGCGAATAGAACGCCTGACCGAGTGCCGCCAAAAGCGCTTTCCCGTTAATTGCGGAAAAGTCCGGATGCAGATAAAAATCCAAGCCGTCCGAAACACCTTTGCCCAGTGTCAATGCGTAAACAACGATCGCGATAAGGATCAGGAACAACGCCGGCATCAACACCTTGGACGCTTTTTCGATACCGTCTTTAACGCCGCCCATGATAACGACCATGGCCAAAATGATAAAGATCGCGGTCATAAGAATAACGTCGCCCTTATTACCGGCGAATTCGGTGAAATTACCGGCATTTCCGACAAAAGAATTCAATGTAAATTTGACGGTATAGCCGCCCAGAACGGAATAATAGCAGGCAATGAACGCCGGGATCATGATTGCGACCAGACCGACCCAGCCCATATTTTTATTGATTGCTTTGTAAGCCGTTACGGGATTGGCCTGAACGCGCTTTCCGATAAAGATTTCCGCGACCATGGTCACAATGCCCATGAGCAGAACGCAGGCAATGTAGACCAATACAAACGCCGCACCGCCGTTGGCACCCGTTTTTGCGGGAAAACCCCAAAGATTTCCCAAACCGACCGCGGACCCTGCCGCCGCAAGGACAAAACCGATGCCGCTGGCAAATCCGACTTTTTTCTTTTCCATGATTTTTACCTCCTGATTTTTCAGTAACAAGAGTATTATATCATAAAAAACTAATAATTACAACAACATTTTGTCATTTGTCCGAATCCGGTTCACAAATCCAGCAAATACCAGCGGTCGCAGGCGAAATGACCGGTTTGGCTGATCGGGCTTTCCAGACGTGCAAACCCGTGCTTTTCATAAAACCGCATTGCCCGTTTCATATTGGAAAGCGTTTCAAGATAACATTTTTCGTAATGTTCTCCGGCAAAGGCAAGCGCCCTTTCCAGAAGAGCGGCGGCCGCACCCGTTCCGCGCACTTCGGGTACCGCGAACATTCTCTGCAATTCGCAGATGCCCTGCGCACCGGGCAGTTCTCCGATGCCGCAGCCCGCCACGACCGTGCCGGACGCATCCTCGGCAACAAAGTATTTCCGCCCCGGTTTTGCGTACACAAAAGAAAAACGGCCGAGATTCGGATCACTCCATACCGTTCCGTTATGATCGGCGCCGTATTCGATCAGGCACGATCGGATGATTTCTTCCACACGAGAATTGTCACTTTCCCGGATCTGACGAATTTTATATTGCATAAGTTTCACCTTTCAAAAGCAGGAAGATTCAAACAGACTTTTCAACCCGGTTATCCAAGAGATATATCCGGACCCGGATATTTTAGCATATTCTGTTGCGTTTGACAATAGAAACCGAAAAACAAAAGAATAAGCGGGAAAGTGTACCGCAGTATACTTTCCCGCCTGATTCAGTATTCAGTGAACAACTTTATTGATCTTTTTCCTCATCTTTTTTTCTTCTTTTGGCAATCAGGAA